>PWJF01000456.1 GCA_003560935.1 Ignavibacteriales bacterium | reverse complement strand
TGATACTGTCGCCGAAAAAAAATTGATCATCGATGCCGCAGGCTGTATCGTCGTCCGGATGCATGAACCAGAGCGGGCGGACGATCGGGATACCCTTTTCGTGCGCCTGCCAGACAGCCGTATATAAATACGGCAGCAGCCGGTAACGCAGCTCAAGATATTTTCGGCAGACCGATTCGATTTCTTCGCCGAACGACCAGGGCTCCTGATTGTGCGATCCTTTCATAGTGTGTGTTCTGGAAAATGGAAAGAAAGCGCCGACCTGCATCCAACGGGCAAACAACTCGGGAGAAGGTTTCCCTGCAAATCCTCCGATATCCGGTCCGGTAAACGGTATACCCGATAATCCGAGATTAAGCACCATTGAGACGGATAAGCGTAAATGATCCCACGTACTCCGGTTGTCGCCGGTCCAATTGACGGCATAGCGCTGTAATCCGGCCCAACCGGAGCGGCTTAATACAAACGCTCGTTTATTGGGACGGAGTTTTTGAATTCCCTCGGCGCTTGCACGCGCCATCAACATACCGTAGTAATTATGCATTTCGGCATGATCCGCCCCTTTCCCTTCGAATGAATGGCGGATACAATCGGGCACAGTTGTACCGGTAGGAAACGTTATCAATGCAATCTCGTTCATATCGTTCCAGAAAGCATCGATGCCGTCATCGAGCAACGGTTTATATAATTTCCCCCACCATTCACGCACTTTGGGATCTGTAAAATCGGGGAAGTGGCAGTCGCCCGGCCAGACAGGTCCGGTAAACCGTGTGCCGTCGGGATATCTGATGAACACATCTTTTTCGATAACGTCTTTGTATACATGATAATCCGGATCGACTTTGATGCCGGGATCGATCATCGATAACACCTTAAAGCCCTTATTGTGTAACGTATCGATCATTTTCTTCGGATCGGGGAATCGTTTTTTATCCCATGTAAAACAGCGATACCCGTCCATGTAATCGATATCGATGTGTATTACGTCGCAGGGTAGTTTTCTTTTTCTGAATACCTCGGCAATCTGCAGTACTTTTTCCTGAGGATAATAGCTCCACCGTGATTGATGGTATCCGAGCGCCCAGAGCGGCGGCATGTTCATTCTGCCGGTAAGAGCCGTGAAGTATTGCATGACCGATTCCGGTGTCCCGGTCATGATGTATGCACACAACTCACCGCTCGATGAGCGGTATTCGACGGTATCCGGATCCGTTGCTGCTACATCGAACGATGATCTGTATGAGTTATCGATAAACAGGCCGGTGGCTGTTCCGTTACGCATCATGAACAGAAACGGAACGCTGAGATAGAGCGGGCGGTCGCCTCTGTCGTACAATGATGGGTCGGTATTCCAGAGTTCGTATGTACCTCCGGTCAAATCGAAACCGGTTGCATGTTCCCCCAATCCGTGATAACGTCTGCCGGGTTGATGTTTCAATGACCAGCGTACCGCACCTTCGGGGTGAAATCGTAACGGGGATTTTTCTTCGAGAATAGAATTCCCTTGGTCATCGGAGATCGTTAATAGTGAATCCTGCTTTTGTATGGTTATCCGAACGTTGTCTGAATTGATTTGAATTTCATCCGGAACGTCACGAACCTCAACATCGGGGTTGCTCCACTCCTGCTGATTTTCATCGAGCGCATATGACAAACGATCGGTAAATATATGATCCTGCCGTATTCGTAATGTAAACAGTGTTTCTTCAAAAAAGCTGAACTGTAATGCTCCGTCTGTCGCAAACAGCGTTACTGTGTTTTTTTGTTTCATGTAGGATTTGATTTCCCCGGGCGATGTAAATCCGTTGGTATAGTATGCCGGGGGTTTTCTATCTTTACAATTATTCTTTTTCTTGAGCCGGTATGTTCGAAAAAAGTGTACTATGCTTTGATAAAACAGACGTGGGGCTACCATCTTGAGCAGGTCAAGTTGTAATGGCATGTGATGAATCCCATGTATACAAATTATGATGTTAACCTGAGTAGTTATCGCAGCAGCGGTAACTCTCCGGATTGATTGAAATCGAGCGGAATATTCCGGAAGAAATCGAGCGGTGAATCAAACGTCGCCGATCCGTCGAACCGGAACTGCGCCTCCTGCTCGCCGCGGAGAATGCGGTATATCGTTTGTCCGAAATCGACGAAGTTTATCGAAACCGGAATCTCGATCTTGCTCTCATCATTTTGCCTGATGGGGATTGTGTGCCCGGACACACCCTGCAGTACATTGACGCCGTCAATAGAAAAGTTATATTGCATCTTTTGTACATCGAGAGAAAAGGAATTCGGATTCTTCAGATTAAGCGCCAGTACTGCATCCGCCCCGGTAAAGGAGATGTTTTCTATTTTAAACGAGGCGACATTCAGCGACGGGGTTCTTACAACCGGAATCGCGCCCGAACGTTGTACCGGTATCCGTACATCTCCTGTAACGGGAAGCGTAAACGAGAAACCGGATTTGAATTGATACCGTGAACTGTCCTGTTCGGCAACCGATTGCACCGATTCGATTATATCCCTGAAGGTTAACGCAACCGGTACCTGAACGGAGCTGCTGGCATTCGCTTCTAACTGCATACCTTCCGGTTGATCCCCCTTCACAAACGATTTATCGTTCAGTAGTAATTCATAATCGAACGACGAGAGCGAGATGCCGAGCTGGTTCGGGTTATCGATCACGATATTAAACAACAATTCAAGAGATTCAAACGATACGCTCCCGAAACCAACCGATTCAATATGTACGGCCGGTTCTTTTATTCTGCCTTCGCCGAGTATGGCGTCGATGATTGCGCAGCCGGAGAAGGAGATGCACGATACAACGATTAGCGATACGAGGATATGTCTCATTGTTATTCCTATGGGTTGGATGAATTCTCTATAATAATATGGAAAAAAACCGAATTATGAAACGGGCTTCCGACACTGCCCGTCTCAGCTCAAAACCGGTAAATATATCGATCACACGTACAGCGCACTTCCGAAATCCCTCCGGTGTTTTACCGTCAGCATATGTTCATTGCCGAGTAGCTTGAAGATGGCGATCACGGCTTTCCGCGATCCGTCATCGTCATAGTAGCGATCGTTGCGTATCACCTCGATGAATTTTGTCAATGCGGAGTCGAAATCTTTTTGTTTCAACGATTCTATCGCATCATAATAGAGAGACTTGACGCCGGCGTCGGGGAGTTTGCCGGGATCGTTATGGAATGAAAACAATCTGCCGAATGTTTTGATTGCCGTCGCTCGATCATAATTTTTGGAATGTTCCTCGATGCCGCCGGCCAATTGGACAGCCCGCTCCGGGTTGGAATATAGAATCGCAGTTGCAAGCAGTATCCGCGCACGTTCGTTTGAAGAATCGTGCGTTACGATTTCCTCCAGAACCGGAATAGCTTCGTCAGATTTTTTTTCATTTAACAAGTGTTCCGCTTTCAGCAGCAGTTTGTCGTATTTCCCCGGGAGGGCTTTTTTCAACCATTCTCGAACGGCAGTTTCCGGCAGCGCTCCGATGAATTCGTTGACGGGTTTTCCGTCGACGAACAGCTTAACGTTCGGGATGCTGCGAATGTTATATCGACGTGCGATATCCGTGAATTCTTCCGTGTTCAGTTTTACCAGGTTCCACGAGCCGTTACTTTCAGCCGCCAGTTTTTCTAACACCGGTCCGAGTATCCGGCACGGACCGCACCATTCGGCCCAGAAATCAACAAGAACGGGGATGTCATAACTTGCGTCGATGACGTCTTTTTGAAAATCTGTAGTATCGTATTGCATATTTCCCAAAAATGTATTACCGGATGTATGTCGTTGCAAATATACAAAAATTCCGAAACTAATTTAAGTGATAATACGTATATTATAGTCAGGGGTTTCACGACAATTTTACAATCTCCCAACAGCCGAGGAGGACAGATTATGAAACGCTCCGTTGATTTTCTGCCGGCTCTGTTGATCGCCGGATTTCTGGTTTTTCTAATTCCATGCATTTCCTTTAGTGCCGATCAGCCGCTTCCGTATCTCGACCGGCTGCCGCCTCTCATCGACCGGGAAATCTTCTTCGACGATCCCGAAATCGCCAGCGGCCAGATTTCCCCGAACGGGCAATTTATTTCATTCCGCCGCCAACTTGAAGGGGTTATGAACATCTGGATAAAGGGAATCGATGAACCGTTTGAAGATGCACGCCCGGTGACGGCCGAAACCGAGCGTCCCATACCCGGGTATTTCTGGAGTCGCGACAGCAGGTATATTCTTTATATAAACGATCAGGACGGAGATGAGAATTTTAACGTGTATGCCGTCGACCCGCTTGCCGAGGCTGAGGCGGAAACCGGTGTGCCTCCGTCGCGCAATCTTACCGATATAGAAAATGTTCGTGCGATGATATATGCCGTGCCGCGGAATACTCCCGACTATATGGTCATCGGGCTCAACGATCGCGACCGGCGGTTCCACGATGTCTACCGGCTTCATATTGAAAGCGGTGAGAAAGAACTGCTGTATAAAAACGAACACAATATCGCCGGCTGGAATGTGGACGAAGACGGTCAACTCCGGTTTGCAATACGACAGACTCCGGATGGAGGAACTGAAATTCTGCGACCGGTTGGTGACGAACTCGATCAGGTCTATAAAGTAGCATTTGAAGAATCTGCCGGTATCGTAAGGTTTCATCCGGACGGTGAACGCGTGTATATGGTCACCAATAAAGGAGATGATGTCGATCTGGCGAGATTCGTTTTATTTAATCCGGATACGGGCGAAAAGACTCTTATCGAAGAGGATCCCGAAGGTGAAGTCAATTTTGCAGGTGCAACTTTTTCCGATGTGACCGATGAACTTCTTGCGACCTATTATATAGGCGATCGCCTTCGAATCTACTTTCATAACGAACAATTCAAGCGGGACTATGAGATTGTCCGTGCTGCACTCCCCGAAGGAGATATAAGTTTCGGATC
>PWJF01000328.1 GCA_003560935.1 Ignavibacteriales bacterium | reverse complement strand
TTCGAGAACCGATTTTACTTCATCTCCATATTCGAGCGCATAATCCATCGACGGCTCTTCGTCATAGAGGACATCCTGTATCTGTAAATAGCCGGTTGAATTGCTTATGATCGACTCGACCATCTGGTCTTTCAGTCCGACGATCAAGGACATCAAGGTGATGGCAAGGATTGCGGCAAACATAACTGAGCTGACGGTGATGAGTGTTCTCCGTTTTTTACGCCAGAGGTTGCGCCATGCGAGGGTGAGAAGTATCTTCATAGCAAGTACAAAGTAAAAAGGACAAAGTAAAAAGTTGTATGTTTCGGGTTTTGTGTTTCGAGTTTATTGTTTACTCCTTCCACCATCTAACTCGATACAAAAAAAACGAGACTTATCTAATCTCCGTCAGATTCTCTATTGAGAAGAATCTTTCCGAAATATCTATATTGAAATCCGCTTCGCTGGTTCTGAGGACGGTTTTACGGTTATCCTCTTCTTCGGGGATCATTTCCAATACCGTCGGGATAAGTCGTCCGCCCAACTCCTTTATCTCCCGGAAGTGAATGGTATTCACCAGATCGTCACGCTCATCGTAGTTTTCAACCTTGGATGGCAGGTAATGTTCTATGGTAACCCAGTAAACTACTTTTTCATATACGATTGGATTTTCGGGTGTGGGGATCATCTCTATGACGTAGCATTCATAGCCGTCGACGGTCCCGGTTCCTATCAACTTGTGTGTATAATCGTCAACGAGCGATGCTGCACCGACAAGATCATTGTTAGTGAAGTCCGATCCCATCCAGGATTGCGACATCATAGAGGGCGGCATCTTGATTGTGCGGTCTACCTGCGGCTGATAATTCCATATCTCGTTGCCCCGCTTCAGAAATGCCGTTCCTTCGTCACGGGCGGGAGCCGTTACGTAGATGAGTGAGTAATCATCGCCGAGCGTCCATGACCGTAATGAAATTTCACGGGGGTAGCGCGGTCTGACGGTTTCCATCGTCATTTCGTTGTAGGATGCATCTCCGCGCATGTTCTGTTCCATCTGGCTGATAATATCCCGGGGGTCTTCTGAATAAACAGCGATAGATGCAATTGCGAATACGGCCATAAAGAGTATGGTCGTTGAAAAAATTTTAATTATATTCATATAGTATCTCTCCATTCTTCCGATATGATTTTGGTGATATGCAACCAGAATGTCGAAACTGTCTTTCAGAATTTTTTATAAAAATTTTGGATTTATTCATTATTCATTCCAATTAATGAGAATCAAATACAAGGTTTTTCGAAAGTAAGATCTTATATTTAATATTTTTTTCGACCGTGTGTTACAACATGTCTCATAAAATAAAGACAGTCTCTATTCTTTCGTTATACTCTTTGATATAACTATAGTTGTCACATCTGCGAGGACGTCAAAAAACTTCTCACGTAATAATTCAGGATCACAATTATTATGATCGCACCATTTTTCCTTGTACACAATAAATGATAAAAACGGCATTAAAATTAGGAAAAAATGCCCAAATTTTAGAAGAGTTTGATCCACTTTCAAACCTGCTTTTTCAAAATAATCGATACTTGCCTGTTGGGATATCTGGAGTTGCATTAAAAAATCCCCTATAAATTCTTTTTTCA
Source organism: Ignavibacteriales bacterium (assembly GCA_003560935.1). GTDB lineage: Bacteria > Bacteroidota > Ignavibacteria > T3Sed10-11 > T3Sed10-11 > T3Sed10-11. Next base: position 3,351 of record PWJF01000328.1, on the reverse strand, counting down.
AAGCTTCCTGATGAATTATTTTATACATCCTTTTATGACTTTCAAAGAATGGATATGACATTTCCATAAACCGGGTTATTCCTTCTTTTGTGAGCAATTCTTCAGCTTTTATAGGTTCAAAATTGTTTTTTTTGAGATCAAGCGATTCCTGCAATAACCGGTTAATGAGTTCTTTGAGAATCTCGTCTTTGCTCTCAAAGTAATAGTAAATTAATGATTTAGGCACCCCGGCTTCATTGGCAATATCCATTAATCCTGTGCCATCGAATCCTTTTTCTGCGAATAATTTTTCCGCGGCATCCAGAATATCTGCCTTTGTGTGTGCTGAATTCTCTCTTTTTGCTTTCCTGGACATTTATTCCTCCTATTTACCGACTGTTCGGTCTATTCCCATCAAGATAATAAAAATAGTGGTTTGAAATTGAAAATCTGATTGACCGTTCGGTATAATATTACGAAGTGAATTTCAAAAAGTCAAGGGGTTTGGATGTTTTGTGTATATATTTTCTCAAACGTATCGACTTCGGCGTGATCTCTACTAATTCATCGTCTTTAATGAATTCAATAGCTCTTTCAAGAGTCATCGGAATTACCGGTGTAAGTACAATGCCGTCATCCTTTCCTGCCGCACGCATATTCGTTAGCTTCTTCATCTTACATGGATTGACATTCAGGTCTTGTTCACGATTATGTTCGCCGACAATCATTCCCTCGTACACCGGATCTCCAGGCTGAATAAATAATATTCCTCGAGGTTCCAGGTTATAAATTGCATATGCAACGGCTTCTCCCTGTCTGTCCGAAACCAATGACCCGGTCATTCGTGACGGATAATCGCCGCGATATTCTTCATAACCTTCAAGGTAAGAATTCATAATACCCGTTCCTTTTGTATCCGTAAGGAATTCGTTCCGGTATCCGATCAATCCGCGGGATGGAATACTAAAATCTATTCTGACCCGTCCCGTACCGTGATTGACGAGATTGATCATCCTCCCTTTTCTCTTAGAAAGCTTTTCGGTAACCATACCGACAAAGTTCTCATCGCAATCGATGAATAAATGTTCGATTGGTTCAAACAATTTCCCTTTCTTTTCTTTATAAATCACCTTCGGTCTGCCGACACTGATTTCATACCCTTCTCGCCGCATTGTCTCAATCAGGATCGCCATTTGGAATTCACCTCTCCCTTTGACGATAAAGCTGTCACTATTGGGTACATCTTCCACTTTCAGCGCAACATTACGCAATGTTTCTTTCACCAAACGTTCTCTGATCTTGTTGGCTTGAACAAGTTTTCCTTCCTTCCCCGACAAGGGCGATGTATTTATTGTAAACATCATCGAAATAGTCGGTTCATCAACGGCGATTCTTTTCAATCCTTTGGGTGCATCTTTCGTGCATATCGTATCGCCTATATGGACATCTTCAATGCCGGCAAGAATAATGATATCGCCGGGCTCCGCCTTCGATACTTCGCTTATTTTAAGTCCTTCATATACCTGAAGCTTTGTTACCTTTAATGGCCATACGTTACCGTCTTTCCCCACACAAACAAGCGTTTCGTTATTTTTAACCGATCCATTGAACACCTTACCGACGGCAAGCCGTCCGATATAATCGGAATAATCGAGATCGGCAACGAGCATTTGGAACGGTTCTTCGGGGTGAAACTGCGGTCCCGGAATCTCGTCTAAAATGGTCTCGAATAAAGGACGAAGATCGTTGTTCTCGTCATCGATTGCATACTTTGCCACACCCTCGCGGGCAATTGCATATAACACCGGAAATTCTATCTGCTCTTCGTTTGCATCGAGATCGATGAACAAATCGTAGATCTCGTTCAGGACTTCATCCGAACGTGCATCTTTGCGATCTATTTTGTTTATGATCACAATAATCTTTTTACCACCGTCCAGCGCTTTTTTGAGGACAAATCGCGTCTGTGGCAACGGACCTTCAGATGCATCGACCAGAAGGATTGCACCATCAACCATCATAAGAGCGCGTTCGACCTCACCGCCGAAATCTGCATGCCCCGGTGTGTCGAGAATGTTAATTTTTACATTTTCCCAGATAACCGAGCAATTCTTCGCAGCAATCGTTATTCCCCGTTCCCTCTCCAGATCAAGACGATCCATCACCCGCTCGGCTATATCCTCATTATCTCTGAACATACCGCTTTGTCGAAACATCAGATCGACGAGTGTGGTTTTGCCGTGATCGACGTGAGCGATGATAGCGATATTCCTGAGTTTGTTATTTACTGCCGTTTGTTTCATATTTTCTTTTTACAATATATTTAATTATGTTATTTAGAAACGCCCATATTACTCAATATTTATCGATTTTCCAAACGCTGCATGAGTCGACGAATTGCATATCAGGGAATACCCGGAGCTTTCAGTCATATAGCGGCGACGGCATACTTCGGGAATAATCATCAATTCACCGGTCTTCCTGCGTTTTTTGATATATTCACACAGGTCGAGAAAGCGCAGTTTGATTACGGTGTTATCCCCATTGAAAATAATCTTGCCGGATCCGTCGTTGAAAATTATGACCTGCTGTTCGCTCACAATGTAACTGTAATTGGTGAATACTACCAGCCGGTACGTCACAATCTGTTGGTTATTAAACAGCCTCAGAACAAACCAACCATCGAGCTGAAACATCTAAAGAAAGTTTGTTCTCACCCGAAAGCACTTGAACAATGTACACAATTTTTTAGAAAACATCCGCATATCACTCCCGTCGTATTTAACGATACCGCGGAGGCAGCATACCATGTGGCATCGGAGAAAAAAAAGGATACGGCGGCAATTGCAAGCAAAGAAGCCGCTGAGATGTACGGGCTCGATATACTGGCACATCATATTCAGGATAATCCGAATAACTGGACACGCTTTTTAATTATTACAAGCATACACCGGGAACAGGATATTCTTGCGCACGACACAATGTATAAAAGCTCCATTATGTTCACCCTTCCGCATAAACCCGGCAGCTTGCATACAATTATCGGCATCTTTGCAAACGCTCATCTAAATCTCTCAAAAATTGAATCCCGTCCGATACACGGAACAACATTCGAATACATATTCTGTATCGATATAGAATTCCATTCACATGATTATGCGCTTATTCGGGACTTGATACAACAATGCACAGAGATGACTAACGATATTAAAGTGTTGGGTTATTATAGAAAAGCACACATCAAAAAGTGATGGTTTCCCGTAACTACGTCACCATCTCATAATGAGAAGAAAGAGTGCGATGAGAAAGACCATCGACTTGGCCGGTATGAAAAACAACCGGCTGGCTGCAGTCACGCGGCGGACCCAATTT
>PWJF01000394.1 GCA_003560935.1 Ignavibacteriales bacterium | reverse complement strand
ATATCAAGCCCGGAATGATATCCTGTGCCCTCGAAAATTGGTTTCGATTTTCTTGATGATATATCGATCAAGCGAACCTCCGTCACCGCATTGAGAGATTCTGCAGTCCGTTTCATCATGTCCGTTACATGCGGTGAGTGCAGCAGACCGGTTTTACCCCGTTTTGTTTTTATCTCAAGCCGGTGATGCTTATCCTCGACGGTCAAAGAAACATATTCGTCGATAAGTATGAGATTGGTTATCTTCGCTCCGGTATACGTTGCAAACCGGTAGAGTTTATCCCCGTGCATAATTCCAATGATAAAACCGCGGAAGGAGCTGAAGAGCCAGGGTATTTTCGCAACCGATGCGACGACGGACGTTCGCGGCGTATCGAAATGATTGCTCTGTATCCATATCCACGCCTCCGGAAAAGATTTGCCCCAGTCTTTTTCTATATATCCTCTGCCGCCGGTAAAGTCGGTCTCCGTTGTACCGATAGTGAGTGAACCTTCGATATCGTGGTCAAGACTCACAACACCGTGGTTGCATTCCATAAAAGGAACATATGAATACCATCCCATAATACCCGGTGAGAGAAACGTTACCGGCCAGGGTGAAAGGTTTGAAAATTGTAAAGTACCCCGCACAGTTTGTTGGTTATTTACGACCTCTAAAGTGATCCTATCTTCCCTGAAACGGTTTGTTGCGATACGGATATCGAATATGCCACGGGCAGAAGTAAACTCATCTTTATTATATCGGTGGTAAAATGTTTCGCCGGTTGTGCCGTTCATGACCTGTATAAAGGCATGGGAGTGAGTACGATTCCTCCCCAAAAAAATTCCCGGAATAAATGAATAGACGTTTTCTCCCGAAGGATCGACTACCTTGAAAAACCATCCCTCAAAAAAATTCTTTATCTTTCCGCTGCCATGATATGCCGCCGGATTGAATAACGTTCGAATATACGTCATAGTAATGTTAATACCGGAATGTAGCAGTTACCGGCGAATCGTTGGGCATCATTCTCTTGTCCACCGAAAATGCCGTGCCCTTATTTTTTATCGTATGGATATAAGCGAAATTAATTAATTCATCGTTATCGACGGTATCCGTACTGTCAATATTAACTTCCTGGCTATTGGAATTAAACCTACCCCAGATCGTATGTCCCGGATCGAAAAACAACGAATCGACGCGTTTGTTATATGCAGCACGTACTATTTCTTCGATATTGCCGGATGTATAACCGGTTCCCATTTTATCACACAAAATTTGAGTTGAGATATAAAATTACTGAATTATATATCGATGAAATTATTTCGATTTCTTACTATTGATATAGTATTTGTGAACGTATTCCTCGACCATGCGATCTGTGTTGTATACGGGAATCAGTGTTGCCATCGCATGTCTGACCCTCTTGAACCACTTTCTCGGAATACCGTTACCCTCACGATCGAAATATTCGGGGATGACCTGATTTTCAAGAACGTCATACAGATTTTTAGCGTCGCGCGCATCCTGTTCTTCGACTGAATCGGGATGATTATCCTCGCCGATTGCCCAACCGTTCATGCCGTCATATGCTTCACGCCACCATCCGTCCATAATGCTCACATTTAAACCTCCGTGAATGGCTGTTTTTTGACCGCTGGTTCCGCTTGCTTCGAGCGGCCGCCGCGGATTATTCAACCAGACATCCGATCCTGACACGAGCAGGCGGCCTGCATTTATATCATAATTTTCCAGGAATACAACTTTCCCGAATAATTCCGGATCGCGGGCGTGGCCGACAAGCTGCTGGATTAATTTTTTTCCCATATCATCCCGTGGGTGGGCTTTACCGGCAAAGATGATCTGGACGGGACGTTCGGGATTCAGGAGAATTCTCTTTGCCCGTGCCATATCCGAAAAGAATAGTGTTGCACGTTTATACGATGCAAACCGCCGTGCAAACCCTATGGTTAAAGCATCGCTGGAGAGAACCTTATCGAACGTTATTCCGGGATTTGTACCATACCGGACACTTTGCTGGTGCAGTCGTATTCGTACAAATTCTATTAATTCACGACGGAGTACGTATCGCAATGCCATTATTTCTTCGTCTGAAATAAAATCCGAATCTTCGATGCGCTTCCAGAATTTGGGATCATCAAGGTGTTGATGCCAGTCTTTACCAAGAAGGTTCGACCAGAAACGATATGCGCGGGAGGAAGTCCACCCTGGATTGTGGACGCCATTGGTAATATGGCCGATCGGTACCTGGTCAACCGATTTTTTTGGATAGAGGTCTTTCCACATTTCGCGACTTACTCTTCCATGCAACTCACTGACACCGTTGCATGCACGCGACATTTTCAATGCAAGGACTGTCATGCAGAACGGTTCTTCTTTATTATCGGCGTTAACAAGTCCGAGATGCATCATTTCCGAAACATCATCCCAGCATTCGGTGCAGAATTTTTGCATAGTAAATCGCATCAGATCTTCACTGAAGCGATCATGACCGGCCGGAACAGGTGTATGTGTCGTAAAGACCGTATGTTCGCGAACCCAGCGTATCGCTTCGGCGGCGGTTTTATTTTTCTCTCGAACAAGTTCTCTGAGCAACTCGAGTGTCAGAAAAGCGGAATGGCCTTCGTTCATATGATACACGGAAGGAGCGATGCCCATCTTGCGTAACATGCGGACACCACCTATGCCGAGCACAATCTCCTGTGAAATGCGGGTGGTTATATCGCCCCCGTATACTTGCGAGGTCATCTCACGATAATGTAGTTCGTTCTCGTCGCGGTTTGTATCAAGCAAGATTATCGATACCCTGCCGAGGTTAATGCGATACGCCTGAAAGTATACATCGCTGTGTCCGATCTTGACCGATGCTACGATCGGTTCTCCCGCTTCATTGACCACTTGTTCGAGCGGTAATGTTTTCGGGTCGGTGTTTGGGACCTCTTCATTCTGCCATCCGTCGGGACCGATACGTTGTTCAAAATATCCCTGTCGATAGTATAAACTGACACCGATGAACGGCAAGCCGAGGTCGCTTGCAGATTTTGTATGGTCGCCTGCAAGTATTCCGAGACCGCCCGAATATATCGGTAAACTTTCATGTAGTCCGAATTCCGCACTGAAATAGGCGACCGGTCCGTTTTTGATAATTTCTTTCGCATTTCTGCTCGCCCAGGTGTTCGTTTCTGCCATGTATTCTTTATACTGATTCACAACATTTTGGGCGCGGCCCATTTGCAACGGATCAAGCAGACGTGCCGCGAGTTCTTGATCGGATATCTCATCGAACATTGCGATCACATTATGGTTGAATCGAAAATATGATTGCGGTGAAAGCTCGCGGAAAAGGTCGCGGGCATCGACATTCCATGTCCACCATAAATTGTAGGCAATGCTTTTTATCTCACGTGCGATTTCGGTAGCTTCTCTAAATGTAATAGTCGCATGTGGGCTCATTGGTCACTCCTATCTGAACTTACATTGTGTGAATGTATAAGAATTTGTATCAACTATTGAATATAATCAGGTAATAATAATGATTGTGGTGTAAGGGAGGTTCCACACATTATTCCAGAATTACTAATAGGATTGGATTAATGTAAGCCCCGGCAGGGGTTGTGCCGGAGCTTGATCGATTTTATTGTGTTATCTTTTTTACGTTCTTTGCTTGCAGGCCTTTTGGACCTTCTTCAACTTCAAACTGTACCCGGTCTCCCTGATTCAGCGTTTTATATCCATCCGATAATATCGACTTATAATGGACAAAAACATCTTCACCTGCTTCTCGTTGAATAAATCCGTAACCCTTGGAAGCATTGAACCATTTTACGGTACCTTCTTCCATTAGGATATTCCTCCCCAAAGGAATCATAAACTATGTACCCCTGTTCCGGCTGGAACCAATTTTTGCGTGTTAATGTCGTCAATCGTATCGCAGTACTTCCTTGTGGAGAAGTCCCATACGGGTTTTGAAAAACACATCAAGACAAAAAAAGCAAAAACCGGAGTACGGTTAATTGTTCTTTAAATATACCAGAATACGAATAAAACTGCAAGTTCTATCCGTTCATACCGGGAAATTAAAAATCCGGGCGGTAGGTAGTATTTTACCGTGTGAAACTTAAGTATTGTTATAATTAGTGATATATTCCCGTGCAATCTCAGCACCGATTTGTTCCAGGTATTTTTCTGCATTGGTCATGGAATCCGCGTCGCTGCTCGCACGTTCACGAATTGAATATATGTTTACAATCCCGAACGATTTTCGAATAGTGACCGGTTCACCGCTAACATTACCGCATACAACTATGAGTGGCGTCCCTCTTTTACGCGTATGGCGGGCGATGGAAGTTACGATTTTCCCATATCTGGTTTGCACATCAAATGTGCCTTCACCTGTAATAACAATTGACGCCGCATCGAGTGTTGTTTGAAAATCCGTCAATTCTGCAAGGATGTCAAAGCCGGGTCGAAGTGTTGCGTTGCCGTATGCCATAAGAAACAATGCGGCGCCGCCCGCTGCTCCGGTGCCGGGGTGTTGGTCTGCTGAAAAACCTGTAATATTTCTGATAATCTCCGATAGATGTTCTATGCCTTCAGCAAGTTGTTGGACTGCATCTTTATCGGCGCCTTTTTGCGGACCATAAACATGTGCGGCACCTTCAGGACCGTTCAGAGTATTTTGCACATCCGATGCAATCAACCAATGTGTTGTATGAAATCTGGCATGAAGATTTTCAGCATCTATTCGGTTGATTTTTAATAATGATCCACCTGTCGGTACGAACTCGTGTCCCTGTTTGTCGTAGAACCGGAATCCGAGTGCTGCGGCGATTCCCGTACCGCCGTCAACAGTTGCACTACCGCCGATTGTGAGTAGTATCTCTTCGAGGTTGTTATCCAGGGCGTGGCGGATGAGTTCACCTGTACCGAGCGTTGTTGTATACAACGGGTTCCGTTCCTCCGGTCTAAGCAGTTCGAGTCCAGAGGCT
>PWJF01000073.1 GCA_003560935.1 Ignavibacteriales bacterium | reverse complement strand
TTTTATGCAGATTCCTTCACCGCCAACTTGCCGCACGCACCGTCGATGTCGATTCCGCTGCTGCTCCGGAGCATCACCGGGAAATCGCATTCTTTTCGAAGCCGTTCTACAAATTGCTGTACTACCTCCCTGCCCGGCGGCCGGAATGTATCCTTCATTGGTGAATCCCCGGGGAGATAAATCGGATGGAACGGGATGATGTTCAATTTACACGGCACTTTCCCCGAAAGCTTTTTCAAGCTTTTGATATCTTTATCCGTATCGTTTAGACCCTCAAAAAAAATATATTCGAATGTAACACGTTGTCTCGTTTTCTTCCAGTAATAACGCGCGGCATCGAGTAATTCATCGATATTATGTTTTCTATTTATCGGCATTATGCGAGTACGAAGATCGTCGTCGAGCGTATGAAGTGAGATGGCAAGCTTTGCCTTTCTACTTTCATCTGCCATTTGTTTGATCTTTTTCACATAACCGACGGTCGATACGGTAATGCGGCGCGGACTGATACCGATACCCTCATCGTCGCCGATGATATCGATCGAGTTCATAACGTTGTCGTAATTCAGCAACGGTTCGCCCATGCCCATATAGACGATGTTGCTGATGCGGCGCGGCGCATGACGCTGTGCTTCGATTATCTGCCCAATGATCTCTCCCACCGTAAGATTCCGGTAAAAACCCATTGTACCGGTGGCACAAAATTTACAGTCTGCCGGGCAGCCAACCTGTGTTGAAATACATAACGTTAGCCGACGCATGTCTTCGGCAATCTCCGGAACGTCGCTCGGCGGGATGAGGACGCTTTCGATCTTCAAACCGTCATTGAGTTTGAAAAGAAATTTTATGGTGCCGTCCTGAGCGGAGACCTGCTTCTGCTCGATGGCAAGCGGCATGACCGACGTATGCTGTTTCAGCACCTCCCGAAACGCCGCCGAGATGTTCGTCATCTCATCGATGGATTGCACCTGATCGTGATAGATCCACCGGAATATCTGATCCCCGCGAAACGGTTTCTCCCCAAGCGAAACCGCCAGATCACGGAGTTGTTGTTTATTTAAGCCAATCAGATTAGTTTTTGATTTTTTCATAGAGATAAGATAAAAGGGAAATCAGTCAATGGCAATATTATGTCGAAGCGAAGCTTCTTTGGTGTGCGGGAGCTTGCTCCGCTTTGGTATCATTTCTCCCCGTTCAACGTATTCGTGATCTCCTCAAAACTATTCAACCCTGCTTCTACGTTTTCGATTATTTCAAGCGCCAGCACGTCGGGATCGGGCAGATTCTCCATGTCGCCGAGACTTTCGTCTTTCAGCCAGAAAATATCGAGGTTTGTTTTGTCTCGCGCGGCGATCTCGTCGTGGGTGAATTTTTTAAATCGTTCGGTTTCTTTCCGCTTAAAACGATTTTTGGGATTATAACAGGTTACGAAATCTTTCAGATCGTCGTAGCGCATCTGACGGGTTTTGAGCGTGAAGTGATTGTTGGTGCGGAGATCGTATATCCATACCTCTTTCGTCCATGGCGTCTTAGCGGCGGGTTTGTTGTCGAAGAAAATAACATTTGCCTTCACACCCTGTGCGTAAAAGATACCGGTCGGTAAGCGGAGAATTGTGTGCAGGTCGCTCATTTCGAGCAGGCGTTTGCGTACTTTCTCCCCTGCTCCGCCTTCGAACAGAACGTTGTCCGGCACAACGACCGCCGCCTTGCCGCCGGCTTTCAGCATAGAGCGAACGTGCTGCACGAAATTCAACTGTTTGTTCGAGGTTGTCGTCCAGAAATCCTGTCGCTCATAGGTCATCGTCTCTTTGCTTTGCGTACCGTCCTGATTTGTTATGGTCATACTGCTCTTTTTGCCGAAAGGGGGATTCGTCATCACATAATCGAACAGCGTACCGGGAGACGAAAGCAGACTATCCGCACGTTCGAGCGGCGGATCGCTCGTGAGATCGCCTATATTGTGCAGGTACATATTCATCAGGCAGAGCCGTGCGGTGCTTGATACGATTTCCCATCCCCGGAAGGTATCGAACTTCAGAAATTTCTTCCCATCCTTATCGAGGTCGTAGTTCTTCGAGATGAAATCGTGCGAAATGATAAAGAACCCGCCCATACCGCATGCCGGATCGGCGATGGTTTTCATCGGTTCGGGCCGCACACACTCGACAATCGCTCTGATGAGCGCCCGCGGGGTAAAGTACTGACCCGCACCGGACTTGGTATCCTCGGCATTCTTTTCGAGCAATCCTTCATAGATATCGCCTTTCACGTCGGTATCGAGGATCGTCCACGTCTCGTCGTCGATCATGTGGATGAGCTTGTAAAGCTTTGCGGGATCCTGGATCTTATTCTGCGCTTTGAAGAAAATCTCACCGATCATGCCTTTATACGAGCCGAGCTCGTTCAGGATATTGATATACTGCGTCTCAAGCTCCGCGCCGCTTTTTGACAGTAGACTCTCCCAGCTTAACTCTTTTGGAATATCGATTTTTCTGTTGTACGGCGGTTTTGCATACTCGTCCGCCATTTTTAGAAAGAGCAGATACGTGAGCTGTTCGACGTAGTCTCCGTAGCTCACCCCGTCGTCGCGGAGTGTGTGACAGTAATTCCAGACGCGCTGTACGATTGATGCTGATGTCATGAGGGTTAATGGTTATTTGTTATTGATTAATTGTAAAAATGATTTGTCAATTGTTCTAATTTTATAATTAAATATAACCCTGTTCCTTTAATTATAAAACATTATAATAAAGGAAAATGGAATACCATTTCCGCCGCGGTGTATTTAACCATCAACAAAAAGATTATAATAATCCTCAAATAAAAACAATCTGTTTCGTTTGTGCCCTGTTATTTCTTTTAGTATTCCGAGACCGATAAAATCCTGTATAATTTCATTTGCCGGTCTGGGCGTGATTTGTAACAGATGCTCAACGTCCTTAACATTTATCAAGGGTTTTTGATACAGAAACTGTAATAATTTTTGTGCTTTCTTTAATTTTTTCCCCATTGTAATGATTTTTTCACCTTCGACAACATCCCTCAATTTTAAGATATTTTTGAATGTAGTAATGCCTTTTTCTGATGTTTCAATTACAGCGACGAGAAAGAATTTCAACCATTGCTCAATGCTATTGTTTGTCCGTACAGAGTTTAAATTATCATAATAGAGCGATCTGTTTTTTTCAAAAAAGTCAGAAATATATAATGTCGGTTTATCGAGTATGCCGGCGCTGACAAGATATAATGTTATCATCAACCTCCCTATACGACCGTTTCCATCCAGAAACGGGTGTATGGTTTCAAATTGATAGTGGCCGATCGCAATTCGCACAAGATCCGGAACTTCGATCCGGTCATTATGGAGAAAGTTTTCAAGATCGCTCATAAGTTCCGGTATTTCCGTATGGGATGGAGGTATAAATACAGCATCTTTTAACGTCGCTCCGCCAATCCAGTTTTGACTTCTCCGATATTCACCGGGTAATTTTGATTCACCCCGAACACCTTCCAACAATATTGCATGCGCTTCTCTGAGGAGACGTGTTGAAAGCGGTATTTCCCCCAACTTTGCAACTGAATAATTTAGTGCTTTGATATAATTCTGAACTTCCCGCCAATCATCTCGTTTTTCAGGATCGATTTCCTGTTCGGAGAGTAAAGCTTCGTCGACTCCGGTACGTGTTCCCTCAATACGGCTTGACGATGTAGCTTCTTTTATGACGTGCATAAAAATAAAAAAATCGATATCGGGGACATAAAGAGAGAATGCATTTAATTCACCGAGTTTTTTATTTGCATCGGCCAATAAGGTGTTTATCCTGGGATCGCTCCACGTCCATTCAAAATTAATCTTTGAGGGAGTAAAGCTGCGGTATTGGAACTGATCTACGTATGTACCGGCATCAAAGGCCGCGATATTCATGGAAATAATTACCCGGTTAATAGTATAATACAACATACCATATTATACACAAACTAACAATAGTATAATATAATATTTTATATTATACTTAACAAGCTATTAGTATAATAAATTGGCGCGTATTATATTTTAAAACAATCCTAAGATCAATAAAAACAATTATTTCAATCAACTTCAACGTTCAAAGTTCCTCTTCGCTCTTCGCCAATCGCTATTCGCTACTCACTCACCAACCGTCCCTCAAACGCCGACTTCAAAATACTTTGCCTCAGCGCCTCCGCCTTTGCCAGCCCCTCGTCGATGGATTTTTGTAGGTATTCGGCTTCGGTGAAGCGCTTTTCGATTTCGGTGACGATGAGGTGTTGTTGATCGAGGGGAATAAATGGTACCGGCATATTTTTTAATTTTGTGCCATTAACGTTTGCCTGTCCAACATTTTGAGAGACCACACTTCTTATATAATCTTTCCCGAATGATGAATTGATATAGTAATTCACCATATCCGGAATATACTTTTCTTTATCAACTTTAATTCTAATTAAATATGATGCGAAGATTGACTTTGGATGGTGTTTTTTATAAATCGCAGATTTTCCAACCAACTCTGCACTGTTTGTTCTATTAAATAAAACATCACCATCTTTTAAAAGATATTTTTCTAAATTGGAATAACTTCTACTCATATATTTTAAATTCGAAAAATCTAATTTTCCATCCTGAATATTTCCCATCCTAATTACAGGTACCCCACTTGAATCAGTACTAGCCTTATCGGATGTTCCATATTGCAAAGAATCTGTAACCTCTCCCAACTTCACCCACCTCCACCCCTCCGGCAAATCATTCACCCCATACTCACCCCCCGGCTCCGCTACCATAGGAACCACTGACCTCTGACCTCTGACTTCTGACCTCCGACCACCGACACCCGCCATCTCCTCACTCACCAACTTACCACTAAACGCTGCCTTCAACACGCTCTGCTTATACAACCCGATCTGCTCTTTTGCTTTTTTTAACGACCCGACGCCGCTCTCCAGCTCGCTGAAGAGTTCTTCTAATTT
>PWJF01000367.1 GCA_003560935.1 Ignavibacteriales bacterium | reverse complement strand
ATCCGCATGATTGTCCTATTTGCGATGAAGGCGGTGAATGTCATTTGCAGGATATGACCGTGATGGCGGGGCATAATTACAGGCGATTCCGTTTTAAGAAGAAGACATATCTGAATCAGTATCTCGGTCCGCTCATTAACCACGAGATGAACAGGTGTATTCAGTGTTACCGCTGTGTACGGTTTTACAACGATTACGCCCACGGCGACGACTTTGGCGTATTCGGTGCGCATAACCACGTATATTTCGGAAGACACGAAGACGGTGTTCTACAGAATGAGTTCAGCGGAAATCTCGTCGAGGTATGTCCGACTGGTGTTTTCACGGATAAAACGCTGAAGCAGCATTATACACGCAAATGGGATATGACCACTTCACCGTCGATATGTACGCATTGCGGTGTCGGATGCAATACGATCGGAGCGGAGCGCTATGGAGGTATCCGGCGCATTCTCAATCGCTATAACGGTCAGGTTAACGGTTATTTCCTCTGTGATCGTGGACGATACGGCTACGATTATGTCAATAGCGGGAATCGTATCCGTAAACCTATGATACGCAATTCCAACGGCGAACTCAAAGTTTCATCAAAAGATAATGTATTGAATAATCTGAAGAATGCGCTTGCAAGCAAAAAAAACATCATCGGGATAGGATCGCCGCGTGCTTCGGTTGAATCGAATTATGCTTTGAAAATGTTTGTCGGTGCCGACCGGTTCTATACGGGACTTTCGGACACCGAATCGAAACTCGTTGACAAAATTATCGACATCTTAAAAAACGGACCCGTTCGCTCGCCATCCTTAAATGATATTCAACAATCCGACGCTGTCTTCATTCTGGGAGAAGACGTGACCAATACCGCACCAATGATGGCGCTTGCATTGCGGCAATCGGTGCGACAGGAACCGTTGAAGCTGGTCGATATGCTGAAGATCCCCCGCTGGCATGAATATGCGGTGCGGGATGTTCTTCAACAACGGAAAGGGCCGTTCTTTATCGCCGGTGTATCCAATACCAAACTCGACGATATTGCAACACGTACGTATTATGCAGAGTCGGATGATATAGCACGGCTGGGATATGCTGTTGCAAACATTATAAATAACGATGCACCGGCAGTCAAGAAACTCGATACAGAGGTAAAACAGCTTGCACAAGATATTGCCGAAGCTTTAAAGAAAGCGGAACGCCCGCTTATTGTATCGGGTACAAGTCTTGGAAGCGAGGTGGTAATTCATGCAGCAGCCAATGTTGCCGCGGCGTTGACAAAAGAAGAGCGGCGGACGAATATCAGCTACATCGTACCCGAAGCCAATACTTTGGGCGTCGGTTTACTCGGCGGCGGAAGCATCGGTGCCGCAATACGTAGCTCGAAAGATAAAAGAGCCGACACGGTAATAATATTTGAGAACGATTTATATCGACGTGCAAGTAAAGAGCATGTTGATGGATTCCTGAAGCAGTTTAAAAATGTGATCGTGGTCGATTATCTTCGCAATAGTACAACTGAGAAAGCAACCGCCGTTTTACCTGCGGGAACGTTTGGTGAAACAGACGGCACGTTTGTCAATTATGAAGGACGAGCGCAACGATTCTTCCAGGTGTATCATACACAAGATGAATTAAAAGAAAGCTGGCGGTGGCTGCGTGATGTCACCTTGTCTGCCGGATATAAAGATTTCAAAGAGTGGCATAATCTCGATGAAGTGATCGGTGCAATTAACCGTGAGGTAGCTGCTTTCAGGAATATCAACGAAGCTGCACCTAACTCTCGATTCCGTATCGCAGGATTAAAAATGTCGCGCGCTTCGGTACGGTACAGCGGACGAACGGCTGTACGGGCGCATGAAGGTGTGAATGAACCCAAACCGCCAGAAGATCCCGATACACCGTTTAGCTTCACGATGGAAGGATTCTCCGGATTTAAACCTCCGGGATTAACTAATCTCTTATGGGCACCCCGGTGGAACTCCGTACAGTCATTAACGCGCTTTCAGGAGGAGATCGGCGGACCTCTACGCGGCGGTGACCCGGGAGTACGTTTGATCGAACCGGCGAAAAAGGTATCTTTCAGGTATTTTACCGATATCCCCGCACCATTTGAAAAGCGAGACGGTGAATTTTACACGATTCCAGTGTACCACATTTTTGGAAGTGATGAGCTCAGCATCCAGGCGCCATGGATTCAGGAACTTGCGGCTAAACCATATCTTATGCTCAATAAAAGCGATGCTGAAACAGTAAAGGTCGGTGAAGGTGACCAAGTAGACGTTCGACTTGACAGCGGAAGCTGGAAATTGCCGGTCAGGTTAAACAATAGCATGCCGGCCGGTGTTGCCGGTATTCCCGCCGGTGTACCGGGCGTGGAAGCTGCCGTGCTACCCGGATGGTCGGTTATTATTAAAGTAACGGATAAGTAATTACGAAATTATTATGAACGAAACTTTTCAACATATTTTAATCGTATTCGGTATTCTCTTCGGGGTGTTAACGCTCGCAGCCGCCCTTATATGGATTGAACGCCGGTTGCTTGGTTTGTGGCAAGATCGTTACGGGCCGAACCGCGTCGGACCGCTCGGTATTTTCATCGTGGTTGCCGATATGATAAAGATTTTCTTCAAAGAGGACTGGATACCGCCGTTTGCCGATAAGAAAGTTTTTGTCATTGCACCGACGGTCATTATGTTTGCAGTTATGATGTCGTGGGCGGTCGTACCCGTAGCGCCGGGTGTGGTTGTATTTGATGTTAATATAGGTATTTTGTTTTTCCTGGCGATGTCCTCGTTAGGTGTTTACAGCACGGTGCTGGCGGGTTGGGCATCGAATAACAAGTACTCGTTGCTTGGTGGAATGCGTATGTCCGCACAGATGTTCAGCTATGAAGTATTCATGGGGTTGTCGCTCATGGGTGTTGTCATAATGGCGGGCTCGTTCAACCTGACCGAAATTGTCAATGCGCAGAAGAATATGTGGTTTGTCGTACCGCAATTTCTCGGCTTTATCATCTTTTTCATTGCCGGTTTGGCTGAATCGCACCGGTTGCCGTTCGATATGCCGGAAGCGGAGAGCGAGTTGATTGCAGGTTTTCACTCTGAGTATTCGGGAATGAAATTCGGCATGTTCTTCGTCGGTGAGTATGTCGGGGTAACGATGATATCTGCTTTTATTGTAACCTTGTTTTTCGGCGGATGGCTTGGACCGGTACTTCCGCCGTTTGTATGGTTCTTTATAAAGGTGATGTTCTTTATCTGTTTGTTTATTTTACTCAGGGCAGCAATGCCGAGACCGAGGTATGATCAATTGTTGTCATATGGGTGGAAAATTCTGTTACCACTGGCCCTTTTAAATGTCTTGGTGACGGGCGGACTTGTGCTCGCATTTGAATGATCGTTTAAGGAGGATGTATGATTAGCTTACTGAAAAGTATGTGGTATGTTTTTCTGCATATGTTCAGTAAACGTGTCACCGTTCAGTATCCTGAGCAGAAGAATTATCTCCCGCCGCGATGGCGGGGAAGGATCGTGCTTACCCGCGATCCCGACGGTGAGGATCGTTGTGTTGCATGCTATCTTTGTGCGGTTGCGTGCCCGGTCGATTGTATTGCACTTGACGCAACCGAAGATGACAACGGCAGGAGATACCCCGATTTCTTCCGTATCAATTTCTCACGTTGTATTTATTGTGGATATTGTGAGGAAGCGTGCCCGACATATGCAATTCAGTTGATACCCGATTTTGAAATGGCGGAATATGACCGTCAAAATATGGTTTACGAAAAGGAACATTTACTTATTAGTGGAGAAGGCAAATATCACGGGTATAATTTCTATAAATATGCAGGCTTGGCAATCAAAGGAAAAGGTAAAGGAGAAGGTGAAAATGAAGCGCCGCCGATTGATCCGAAGAGTTTGATGCCGTGATGGTGAGGTGAGCGAGTAGCGAAGAGGTAATTGTTGTTAATAATTAGTGGTCAGTTAATAGTTAATCGGAATTTAAACTGTAAACTAAAATGACCTTAGTCTTCTATGTAGCATCGGCAATCGCATTACTTTCAACCATCATGGTTGTGACACGGTATAATGCCGTCCACGCATTGTTATACCTTGTCGTCTCCCTTATTTCAATCGCATTGATATTTTTCGTGCTCGGTGCGCCTTTCATCGCCCTGCTTGAGGTGATTATATACGCGGGTGCAATTATGGTGCTGTTTCTCTTCGTGATAATGATGTTGAATCTCGGAGAGATTGCCGTACAAAAAGAGAAAGAATGGTTGCCGAAACAAATGTGGATCGGGCCGGGAATTTTATCGGGAATACTCTTCGTACTTATCGTTTATACGCTTTTACAGGGCGAACAACAGTGGGCAATTGTTGAAATGATCGGTCCGGCCGAAGTCGGTGCCGAGTTATTCGGACCGTATATAATAGGAATACAACTTGCCGGGTTGATGTTGCTTGCCGGTTTGATCGTTGCAACCTTATTAAGCAAGCGCGTCAAGTTTAAAGAGAAAACCGAAAAGGAAAACAAATGACATCCGTTGCAATGGAGTACGGCTTACTATTGGCGGCGTTACTGTTTGCGCTGGGATTAGTAGGCATTATGCTTCGCAGAAATTTGATATTTGTGTTGCTTTCGCTTGAGATTATGCTGAATGCTGCCGGACTGGCATTCATCGTTGCGGGTGCCCGGTGGGCAAGTGCAGACGGACAGGTGATGTTTATGTTTATTCTTGCCGTGGCGGCAGCCGAAGTGGCCGTGGGGTTGGCGTTGATTCTGCAGCATTACCGACGCTATAATACACTGGACGCCGACTATGCGAGTAAAATGAGAGGATAACATGTACGATTTGTTATGGCTGATACCTTTCTTTCCTTTCCTTAGTGCGTTGTTACTGATCGTACTCGGGTCGCGCATGCCGAAAACTCTGAGCGGGGGAATTGGTGCGGGTTCGATCGGGTTGTCGGCTATTTTTACGATTACAATCGGACTAAACTT
>PWJF01000376.1 GCA_003560935.1 Ignavibacteriales bacterium | reverse complement strand
TGATAGGCAGATAAACCCGGCTCCGTCAAATCATCACCGCTTCCCGCACATCATCTACTTTTTCAAGTCCCCGTTCAAGATCATGGATAAGATCGTTAACGTTTTCGATACCGACCGAGAGCCGGACCAACCCCTCGCATATCCCCGCATCCGACCGTGCTTCCCGTCCCATCGACGCATGTGTCATACTTGCCGGATGCTGTATCAGCGATTCGACGCCGCCAAGACTGACCGCAAGCTGGAAGAGTTTGACATTGTTCATCATGTTCTGCCCCGCCCGGTAGCCGCCTTTTAATTTAAATGAAATTAATCCGCCGGGTCCCTTTTGTTGCTTTCGGGCGAGTCTGTATTGCGGATGACCCGGTAATCCCGGGAACATTACGTTTGATACTGCCTGATGACTTTCAAGATATTCGGCAATTTTCATCGCGCTCTCACAGTGGCGTTCCATACGCAGCGCAAGTGTCTTGATACCGCGGTGGACGAGAAAAGAATTAAACGGATCGATAACACCGCCGATCTGATTGAGTACTTTTCTGAATTCACGGTATGTTTCTTCATCTTTGACCACCACCACTCCGCCGATAACATCCGCATGTCCGTTTAAAAATTTCGTCATGCTGTGCAAAACGATATCCGCTCCAAATTCAAACGGTTTCTGTAGTGCGGGGCTCATGAAGGTATTATCGACGACAAGCATCGTTCCATTTTTATGTGCAATTGCAGCAATCCCTTCTATGTCGGCAATTGACAGGGTCGGATTACCCGGTGTTTCTATATAAATAACACGTGTTCTACCGTTGACCGCATTTTGTACTTCTTCGATGTTCGATGCATCGACGAATGTGGTTTCCACACCGTATCGCTTCATTATGGAATTAAGCAGCGTCGTTGTCGGTCCGTACGCTGCGCGACAACAAATGACATTATCGCCGGTCTGCGTCAGTGCTGCGAACACGGTATGAACAGCCGCCATGCCGCTTCCGCATCCCAACGCTTTATGCCCGCCTTCGAGTTCGGCAACACTATCCTCCATCGCCTCGATAGTCGGGTTTCCCATTCGGGTGTAAATGTAACCCTTTTCTTCACCGGCAAACAACGCGGCGCCATGAGCGGCAGATTTAAATTTAAAAGTAGATGTTTGATAGATCGGGGGAACGACCGGTCCGTATTCATAGTCTTTTATACCGGAATGAACGCATTTGGTTTCAAAATATGTGTCTTCAATATTTTCCATTGATACAACTCCCGTTTCGGTTTATCTGGTAGCTTCATGATGAGTTTTCATATAGCTGGAAAGAATGGATGAGTAGGTAAATAGCTGTTACCTGTAAAACTTTATGTTATAAATGTACGAAATTTTATGGTGGGAATCACATTGGAGAGTGACAAATTTACCTTTAGATCAAAATTATCCACTATACCCTCTTCTTTTCGCAATTATTTTCCATAATGGGAAAGCAAGAAGGGATGAAATCAAAAGCGCGGCTATGAGAAGAAAAGCTTCGTTTGTAATAACAAAACCCAGGGCATTCGCCGCGGCGCGTGATATATTTGTTACACCTAACACGATTGCGATGAAGACAACGAGACACATCACAATATTTTTCAGCGCGTTATTTAATCCGGTAATTCCCATCAAAGCACGATCGTTCACCGCGATGAGAAGAAAGACCGCCGCAAACGGCAAAACTATCCCGTTCAATGCCTGGGCAAGGATAATCGCCGGGATGGGTTGTACCCGTGTAAGACCCAGTATTAAACCGGTGAGCAGTACGACGCCCCAGACAACCCTATAGCGCGGAGACGATTCGCTCCACCGGTCATCGTTCGAATTACCGAGTATACTTCGTGCGGTTATTGCCGCAGCAAGAGGCGCAGTAATTGCAGAAGTCAGACCGGCGGCAAACAATCCTACGCCGAGGAGAATCCCCGACCATGGCCCGAGCTGTCCGGATAATGTTTCGGAAAGAAATTCATAACTGAACGACCCGATGATCGATGCACCGACGACGAGCACTGCCATGGAGATAATGCCCCCGAGAAGAACCGCTACGGTCAATCCGAATCGCATTTCGCTCAACGTATGTCCGCGCGAAATACCGGAGCCGAGAAAGAGATTATACGGCACTACGGTTGTTCCGATTAAACCGAGAATAAGCAAGCCGGATCCCGTCGGGAATAATGGAACAAATCCTCCCGCAAAAAGCTCACCGGGTGACGGCTTCAGCAGTATGGCGGTGGTTAAAAAACTTATCCCCATTACACCGACAATGCCTCCGAGTACACGAACAACCGTCCCGGTCGATCCGGTGTACAACAGGATTGCTGCAGTACATCCGATACTAAGCGTCACTATATGGGAGGGGAAATCGAGAATGAGCGTTATCCCGGCAACGGCACCCAGGATGTTGCCCGCTTCATATGCCACACATCCGATAAAGATCGAGGTGAACACAAAGTAAGGTATGAACCTGAGATGAGGGATATCGAAATACTGTTTACGAATTGCTTCACCGAGGTTGCTGCCGGATATAATGGTTATCCGCGAACTCGCCTCCTGAAGAACGAGCGTTGCAATGATCGAAAAGACAAGCGCCCAGAGCAAATCATATCCGAATGCCGCCCCCGCAGATGCGGCGGTCGTCACCGTACCCGGACCGATAAACGCCGCCGCAATAACCGACCAGAATAAAATACTTAATAAGCGGGATTTAAACATCGCGATGGATAAATCCTCCTATGCAGTGCCTTCCTTTGTCTTGGCACTATACACCAACGCAAGTAAAATACCCAAGAGAATGAACTGAATCGTTCCGTACAGAAACCATTGAAGCGCGAGAGCGTACGGAATCGGCATTACGGCATACGAAACGTAAGCACCGGGAACATGTACTAAAAGCGCGACATACAATCCGTACCTGACACCTTCCATAATCCCTTTCCCTTCATATCCTTTCGAAAAAATGAGTGTAAAGAAAAAGGCGAAAAAGAGGCCGGTTATAAAAAATATCCAGCTCTTCATCTCTTCCGCCGGGCGCCACAAATGTTCGGTCTCCTCATAGAGAGAGGCAAGTAAAACATTGTGAATTAAATAATCAAGTATCATAAATACGACGAATACGGCGATGAACCCGATGATGAGCTTCCTGTTCATAACGCCTCCCGTGAAATGTGTAAGAGAATAGATGAATTATGTACGACTCTCAAAGTGTACGGCAGGACATCTAAATGTTGATAAAAAAGGTATGTAATTGTAATTTAAAATGCAAGACACTACAGCGTCGTGTGGGGAAGTTTGTCTACTGCCTACTGTCAACTGCCTACCGCAATCCACCCCATCCGCCACCCCCCGGTGTTTTAATAATGAAACGATCTCCCGGGTGAACCGTGTATCCGTCGATAGATTTCAAAGAAACAACAGTCCCATCCTTCCGTATGACATACTGTTTGCCCGGTTTACCGCTGCCGCCGCCTTCAAGTCCATACGGCCCCGTCGAGCGATGCTGCGTAAGAACGGATAATGAAAGCGAATCGAGAAAAACCATTTCACGGATAACTCCATCGCCGCCGTTGTTTTTACCGCTTCCTCCCGATCCATGCCGGATCGAAAAACGCTCGAGTCTAACCGGATAACGATGTTCAAGTACCTCCGCGTCGGTTATTCGCGTATTTGTCATATGGTGATGAACCGCGCTCGCACCGTTGAAACCCAGACCGGCTCCGCAACCCCCGCAGATGGTTTCATAATAACCGAAGCGATCATTGCCAAATACTACATTGTTCATTGTTCCCTGACTGCATGCAACGCGATTAAAAGGTTTAAGCAATGTGTCCACAAGCCGTTGACTCGTTTCCACATTACCTCCAACAACCGCAGGGCAGCGAGCAGGATCATCAACGAACGGGGGATTCAGAATTCCTTCGGGAATGTTTAGCGTTATCGCTTTCATCAATCCTTCGTTAAGGGGAAGTTCTTGCTCAATAAGGAGACGTAAAACGTATATCACCACACTATTTACAATAGCGGATGTTGCGTTTAAATTACCCTGGTGGACAGTCCCCGAACCGGTAAAATCTATTACCGCCGTATCTCCATTAATATCTATTGTTACGCAAAGAGGTGTGCCGTCATCAAGATACTCTTCTGAGACGTACGTACCGTCGGGAATAGATAAGAGGGTGTGTCGAATTCGACCTTCCGCGTATGACTTTAATTCTTTCATATAATGAGCGACAGTATCGATACCCGATTGATCAGCCAGTGCGCGAAGTGCGACTGCTCCCCGATGATTCGCTGCAATTGCCGCATTGAGATCGGCGAGATTATCTGCAACAGCCCGGGTAGGATGCCGGGCTTCGGTTAACAACCGTTCAATTTCATTCCACCGGGCTTCTCCGTTTTTTACTATAAATGTCGGTGAAATGACAACTCCTTCTTCTTCAAGATTCCGTCCGAGCGGCGGCATCGATCCGGGTACCGTTCCTCCGATCTCACCGTGATGCGCCCTGCTTGCAACATACCCTATTAACTTATTGTTACCGGTAAAAACCGGTGCGACTACAGTTACATCGGGAAGATGAGATCCGCCGAATGCGGGATGATTCGTAACAATCACATCGCCAGGTTCCATAGGGAGCACTTCACGCAAGCGTCGAACGCACATACCGAGCGATCCGAGATGCACGGGGATGTGCGGCGCATTTGCGACAAGCTCGCCTTCCGCATCCAGCAGCGCACATGAAAAATCGAGCCGTTCTTTTACATTCACCGAAAGCGCCGTTCGCTGAAGAATTGCGCCCATCTCTTCGGCAATTGACTCAAATCGGCTTGTGAAGAGTTCAAGTGTTACCGCTTCGGGACGCCTCGATGCATGATGACCCGATATACCCTTCACTTTTCTTGCAACGCCGTTTAAGTCCGAATCGAGTTCCAATTGCCATCCCTTCTCGATAACCGATGTGCTGTGAGAATCAAGCAGCAGTGCGGGACCGTCAATTACTGCTCCGG
>PWJF01000351.1 GCA_003560935.1 Ignavibacteriales bacterium | reverse complement strand
GTACGAGTACCTGCTTTCCGAAACCGATCCCGAAAAGATATCCGGGATCCGTAATGCACTGTGCGATTATTGCAAGCTCGATACGTACGGTATGGTAAGGATACTGGAGGAGCTGGAGAGGGTGTGAGAGAAGTGGGAAGGCAAAGTAGATTCCATTACCACGATAATTTGAGGTTGTGAGAAGTGTTGTATTATTCGATGGGGTACAAAAAGTTGTTTCGGTCTAATGTCATTCTGATCCCGACTTGTCGGGAGAAGAATCTCGTGCAAAATCGAGGAAAAGATCCTTGGCTTCGCTGCCAGGATGACACCTTTTGGTGACTTTTTGGACAACCCCCATCGCTTGCTGCGGTACGGTCATTAGCTTCCAATCTTGTCCTTTTTTCCCTCACGAATACACACTACACCTGGTGACCCCGTATTATTTATAACGAAAATAAATTTTTATTCCCCCTTGACTTTTTCAAAATTACTTATTAAAATAGCGAATCACGTAAATTATTGCGTACAAAATCTAACCTCTCCACGATCCGCTATTCACCATCCGTGTGGAGATTGTACGACAGGCAGATTGAAAATAAAGGTATTAACAATAATATAGAGTGCTTTGACCCCGTCTGCCGTATAGACCGGCGCATGATTCAAAAATTGTTAGGCTGGATTGGCTCTGACCCCTGCAGCAATGGAGTGCTGCGATTCACAGGATGTCTTAAACATATTTGTATTCGGATACATGACGTACTTTTAGCAGATCAATGGTGGAAGTATGTAATTAACCCGGGTTCCGAGAAAAGAGTTCTTTCACTCAAAATACACCTTGCCCGAAAGATCGCATGATATTATGAATGTATTGCCGGTATTGGACTAAGGTGGGTGTGTAGTATCGATCCCTATCCTTATAAAATTCGATATAAGTAATAAATGAAAGGAACTAGTAAAATGAAAAATAATTTGCATGTACTTTTCGTTATTTTCTTCATTATCGTGTTCAATTTAATAAATCATCAAAGATTAATTCCTGCTGCAGAGTCTATTGTGCGGGAACTGCAGGTGCAGGAAGATACGCTTATCCACGAAGGAATTCGAGCAGTCAGATCCGGTCAAACGATAGATAGTCAACCGGATTACAGCGCGGTTCATACTGTCGAAGCATATCTACAGGAACAGCATGTTCGGGCAGAGAGCTTGAATCGTGAAATACTTCAAATGCGTATACCGAGGCAATTGATAGATAAACAGCTCACGGTTGTCCGGGATGGGGAAATAGAAAGAACGACAAGAATCGAAACGGAGCAAAACATACAACTTGATCGTGATACGTACATTATTGTCCGTGCAGATGAGAAATTAGTGCCGGTCTCGCCTTCCGTTAGCCGGTATATCTCCGAAGAAGAGGAACTTCAAAAGGATATGCGTTATCTGAATAATCTTATATTGATTCAGCTGCAGGATCATTCCGATATTATAGCAATACGGCCGGTGGTTATTCCGGATAGAAGCCTCTCTCTGAAAAAGCCGGAACAAATTTTCGAGGGTAAGTTTCATATCGCATTAGTCGATATCAATAATCCGGAACAAGTACGGGAATTTCACCCAAGCATTCCACTGCAGTTCATAGCCGATGTTGACGACATTTCACCCCGGACTCTGTCATTAAATCATACTCTGTTACCCTTATCGTCGGTTAACGTTCATGATAGCGATCCTATGGATTCGGTAGATGTCAGAATAATAATGCAATCCGATTTAGAAGGGGTATCGATACGGCTTCCCGTTCGACCGGCGCTTGTATTCGAGAACCCGCCGCCGAAAATTCAGGGATGGGGGATTGAGTCCACCAAATTAACGGTACGAATTAAGGGTCATACAATCCGTGATCCGGTGAGCATCACGGTGACAGCGAATCCGGGAATATTTGAGAATAATATTTTGACCATCGATCAGACCGGAGCGGGGACGGTGCGATTACGATCGGCAGGACTTGGAATTTCCAGAATAAGAGCGGTCTCTCCGCATTTTCAGGACGCCGAGATCGATCTTCGATTTGTATTTCCGTTCCCTTTTCTCGGTGCAGCGATTTTCGGGGGAATTATCGGGGGTTTGATATCGAGAAGAAAATCAGAATCGCCGGGGAAGAAGAGTCCCTATCTTACGTCTGCAATCGAAGGGGTCGGTATTGGTTTGCTCGTTGCAGGCGTGTATTATGCCGTCGGAATTAATTTACTACACATTGAATTTGATGCCGAATTTTTTACCGAAGGAGCGGTATTTGCCCTATCCGCTCTCGGTGCGTTATTCGGAATACGCGGCATTAATGCTCTTAAAAGATCAGAGCAGTAAGATATCGAAGATGGTATAATTAACGCGGGTTATGGAATGAAAATCCTCCGCCATAAACTCTGTAACGACGACGGCACACCGCTGCCGTTCAGGAAAAGTCCGAACACCGGCGGAAAGATAGACCACCGTTATCTTGTGATGCATTATACCGCCGGCCGGAGTGCCGAAAGCTCGGTGAGCTGGCTTGCGAATTCTGCAAGCAAAGCTTCCGCCCATATCGTGATCGGGAGGGACGGTTCGGTCGTACAGCTCGTTCCGTTCGATACTATTGCATGGCATGCGGGACCGAGTTCATGGAATGGTCTGAAAGGATTGAACAAATATTCCATCGGCATAGAGCTCGACAACGCCGGTAAACTCATACGTCACGGAAACAAATGGCAGTCCTGGTTCGGTACCGAATACGATGAGGAAGATGTGATCGAGGCGACGCATAAGAATGAATCCGAGCCCGCCGGGTGGCATCTGTATACCCAGGTACAGATCGAAAAAGCTCTCGAAGTTTCGTTACTTATTATGAACTACTACGATCTCGGTGATGTCGTCGGACATGATGATATTTCTCCGGGGAGGAAGAACGATCCGGGGCCCGCTTTTCCGATACAAAGCTTTCGGGGCAGACTCATCGGCAGGGCGGACGAAGAAGAAATTCAATATAAAACTATTACCGCACTCAACATAAGAACCGGACCCGGTACGCAGCATGAACGGTTAACCGTGAGTCCGCTCCCCAAGGGTACGAAGGTCGAAATAATTCGCGCGCAGGGGAGCTGGCGTTTGGTGGATGTCATAGGAAAAGTCAAAGGACAAATGGATGTACAGGGTTGGGTGCACGGAAGGTATATTACTGAAGCTAAGTAATTGTCCGGAAGTTACAAAAGGAGGCTACGATGAAATCATCAATAACCTGCTTAAAAATGCGTTCGATCATATTTTTATTCAGCGCGGCGATACTGCTGACGGCTGCTTCTTGTGCCGTCAGATTACTGCCGGATTATGATGCATCGCTTGCAGAAGAAATTGTAGAAGCTTCGCTCATGATCGACCGGTTCTGTGCGGACATGCTCGAATTCAGCCGGAGCGGTACCGAGGAACGCGCGTACCATAATTTCGCCGGAGCATATGTGGAAATAGAACTGGCACTCCGCTCTTTATACCTTAAAAATTCTGTACGTCCTCTCAACAGGCACAGTACCCGTATATGCGAAATAGCCCTGGATTTATGGCAGGAATATAGGGATGAACATAAAGAAGATGGGAGTATATCCGACGGTGAAATCATAATAAATCGGAGATACTTTCAGGATCTTTTTAAATCAATGCTTGCGGCGGAGGAGTGGAAGGAACGGGCTCAATAAGAAATGCTCATCATCATTAAAAGGTGGAGGAAATGTTTGATATTAATGAAGCTGTCGCTCGAATGATCAGCGAGGTGAAGAAGATTGTGAAAAATGATTGGAAGGATATTTCGGGAGAGGTAACGGACATTCTTCAGAGGCGCAAGGAGAGACTGGCATTGCTCACCGACCTGTATATTAAAGGGGAACTTACGGAAAAAAGGTTTCTATCCAGACTTGAAAATGAGAAATTGATTTTCGAAGCGGAGATGCATGCCATAGCGGTGATGAAGAAAGCCGTAGCACAAAAAGCGGCAAATGCGGTGATAAAAGTATTGAGAGATATGGCAAAAGCGGTAATCAGGTAAAACCTGATGTATTCTATGCTCGATTCGAATATACGGCGATTATTTACGAACGATTATAATTAATTATCAGCGAAGGTATCCGACATGCCTATTCAATTTCGCAACTTTGTATTTGAAGGCGGAGGAGTGAGGGGGATCGCGTATGTGGGCGCTCTTCAGGTCCTCGAGCAGCGGGGAATTCTCGCCAATATCACACGGTTCGGTGGTACGAGCGCCGGTGCCATCAATGCCCTCATAAACGCTCTGGGGTACTCGCTCCAGGAGCAACTGGATATACTCAGGTCCTTGGATTTCAATAGTTTCATGGACAGTTCCGGGGGATGGATTCGTAATTCCTACCGCCTGGTGAGCAGATTCGGCTGGAATCGGGGGGATTACTTTCTGAACTGGATCGGAGAACTTATCAAAGATAAACTCGGAAGTGAAAATGCAACGTTCGGTGATCTTGAAAGCAGCGGTCGCCCCGCTCTCTACGTCGTCGGTACGAACCTGTCCACCGGTTATTCGGAGGTTTTTTCCGCAGAACGAAATGCCGGTATGCCGCTTGCAACAGCCGTGCGAATATCGATGTCGATCCCCCTGTTCTTTACCGCCGTACGATATATGCCGCGGGAGGACGTTTACGTCGACGGCGGCGTGCAGTTGAATTATCCGGTCAAGTTGTTTGATCGCGAGAAGTACATCGATATGCAAAAAGAATCCTATGCTGCGAGGGATACGAAATACTATGAAGAGGAGAACAAGGAGTTTACCCGAACACATCCGACCAGCAGTCCGTATGTATATAACCGTCAAACACTTGGTTTGCGGCTAGTGTTTCGTCCCGGAAATACTTTGACAAAGTCGTTCAATCTTGGCAAGTATTGAATCAGCAGTTGCAGTCCACGCAAAGGGACGCGGGTGACGATTGTAGTTGTCAGTGTACTGCTGGATTTTAGTCACGAGTTCTTTGACACTTGTAAATGTGCCG
>PWJF01000177.1 GCA_003560935.1 Ignavibacteriales bacterium | reverse complement strand
TAAACATGATAGGAATATTTTAATGTATCAATAGTATTACCATTGTGAACATTCGCAAATATACCCGGAGAAATCTTTGTTCTCGGTTCGAATATTACACTTACTGTGTCACCTTGGATGTTTTCATAGTATATAATGTAGTTACCCGTTTCTTCATCATATGATACAGATGTATATACTTGAGCTTCCACATAAAATACAATAGTCAGTAACAAAACAAATAAGACGTATTTCATTTATCTTCAATCCAGCTTCATTACGGAACGATTTTTCACTTCATTCGCGAGTGGATAAGTTCTATTTGATCCTCTTTCGTGATTTCGAAGAGCCGGTATGCCTCTCCTTCATAATACCAGAGTTCGGCACCGACATAGACCCTGTTATCCAAAATGAAAACAACATGAGGTTTTACGCTTGGAGGAAGCATTTTCCCATCGGCGTCCCCGATTCCGAAGTTGTTTTTAATGAAGCTAAGATCGTTGTTGTTACCTACAAACCATCCTTGAAGACGAAGAATCCAACCGGGGGAAGGGTACATCTTTGTTGCAGTTGCATAATAGAGTTGTATCTCATCCTCATTACTGATCGAACCCATTGCGGATACCCTGATGGGAAATTGTTCCCGATCGGATTTATCGTCCGGAATGCCGGGATACCGGTCACCTTCCGGTCCTGTCATCAATTCACTTTCTTTCGCAGAAAGAGAATCTTCCAGAGATGATTCCGTCTTCACGCAAAATTGCCAACGATTTCATTGAATAATCCTGTGCCTCAAGGAAACTGTGTATTGGATATACGGTCATAATGACAACAAGCAATAATGCTTGCCTAAAGATGAGATTAATAAAATTCATAAGGAGGCCTTATTGATGTTCATATTGCGGCGCGAACGAGTAGATATTACTATAATGAAGCATTTAGAAACCCATTTGACTATATGCGGTATCATACAATTATTGGCTATTCATAAATGTTTTGATAGAAACTGAAAAATTATTATGATTTTCCATCACGCACTCGATGGTCGATCAATTCTTCAATATTAATTTCTTAACTGACCTATTGTGATACGGAACGTCACATTTTCAAATCTTGGCAATATTTTACCGGTATCATGTTTGAAGTATGCAATATCGAAATCCACTAAACTAATGGCACATTTGTATAAAGTCGCATCAAAACTCCAATATTTTCCAGGATAGGCATGCCTTGACCTCCAACCTGATTCTGTGAATCGATGAGTGTAGTATTCGTCCTGCGGGTGAATAACAAAATTTTCTTCTAGTCTGTAAAGATTCGCAAATGTGTACATATTTATTTTAATGTAACTAAGAAGTTCAAGATCACGAATTTCTCTGGGCAAATCGGTTAAAAGTTGAATACCGGTATCCTCCCGGGAATTTCGTATATGTATAGTTTGATGAGATTCATCAATGGTAATCGTTGTATCTATAACTATGATCTGATTTTCGATTGCGTGGCGTCTCGCTTGCATTTCATTGTGAAACTGATTCAACATGTACGTCTCGAGTCCACACTTCCTGAGATTCGAAATCTCCGCCGGGTCGAAATCAACATCGGCCGGCATACGTATGAATCGTTCGTCTTCGATAATTTCCCGGATGGATTTGTCGTAATATTTTTGATATTTGAACCATTCATCAGCATATTTATATAGGTCATCTTCTATATTGGTAGGCAGCCACGACTTGGACTTAAAACTCAGCAGGTTTAGTTCAACAACTCCATTACATATACTTCTGCTTCCTTCATATTGAGCGTAAGTAGAAATATAAATACGATCTGCACTAAAATATATTTCACGTACGGAGCATCCGACAAGAGAAGGATGGCGTAAAATTCCAAATTCTTGTGTATCCGGATCATAAAATCCTATCCCGCCATATCCGCGCCACCCTTCACCATCATAATATCCTATTCCAAACCAGATCTTATTATTATGTATTTGAGGTGCCTGGAGGTTCATTTCAATTGCTGTGGTCACATCAAACAAATCCGTTCTCTCGTACCATCGTTTATGGAATCCCTCTCGAGGGATCATATCCTGATATTTTTTTAATAATGAGAATGTGGGGTCTATATACGTTGCTTCAGTTATCCAATCACCATCAATTTGTTTTTCAATAGAGTAATCCTTTGTCCTATAGAGAGTATCATTAATAGTAACTCTGTTTCCATGAACGATAGGTAATCCGGCTCGTTCCCATGCACCCCCTCCTCCCCGAACTATATGAATATTGGAATATCCCATCGATTTCAGATGATGGAACATTCTCCTGTTTTGAAAACCGGCACCCGCATTAGTAAATATGTAGTAGTTCGTTTTATCCGGGTAATGATCTGCGAATTCGTCGAACCGGAATGCGCTAAAGTGCCGGGACCCTTCAGGATGTTGATACAGGTAGGATTTAATAGTAGCCGTGAAAAGGAAAATGGCATCACTATTTTCCAGCAGTAAATCATAGGCCTCCAGAGGAGTTATAAAAAACTTATCCGGGATTTCATCTGGAAAATCCTGGGACCGCAAATCTCCCATACTCGTTACCAGCAATGCTATTAACAAAAGGGTGAATATAACGATTCTTATAAGATACGCACAGTGGAAATGTCCGGAAGATGCCATGATCACACCCGACTTATAATATGAAATCATACCAAAAGCCGCAACGGCTTCGATAACTAACATCGAAAAATTTGACCAGCAACGTCTTTCGTCGTTCGGTTGAGCGTTTCCCGGTGACGTCTTCCGCCAATATCCGATTGTGGTTAAAAATATATTTGTTAATCGCATAACTTTTTCCGCCAGTGTGCAGGTAAATCAAATATAGTAAAAAAGGAGAATTTTGTAAAAACGATCAGTGACCACAAGAATACAGATATACGATCAATGTACGGAATTTGTACAAAAATACCGAAGGGGAGAGTTCTGAACATAGGAAACTCCTTCATGAATCCATTACGGCTGTCTCATTCATTCGATCATACTTCAAGGATCATGCCGCAATCGGAGAAAATCGCGTTAGTTACATAAATACAGCATGACAGCAAGGCACGTTTCACAGGGGAATTTGTAGCAGCTACAACTACCTTTTTTCGATGAGTAGAATTTATAAAAGGTGGCCTGTCAGAGGCTATCCATTACTTGAGCAGGAGCATCCTCCTCCGCTCTATATTCTTTGAACCTTCCCGGTCGACAGCATGAATCTGATACACGTACACGCCGCTCGCGACACGAGACCCGTCTCCCACCGGCGCCGTCTTCCCGACAGAAAACGTAAACCGTGCAAGTGTTTCTCCGTTCGGACCGATCCCGTCTATGCTCGAGTCTGTGTGAGAAAGTTGTACCCACGACGGGACATCTGCCGTGACCGTAACGCCGCTGACAGCCCGCGCCGATGAGTTGGCAACGGTCAACTCGACGACATTGCCTTCGGAGGCGAAGGGGATCAGGTGGACGTTTTTTTTCGGTGCTGTACTCTCATCACCTGCATAAAGGGGGATGGCAAGCAGCATCGTTATTATTGCTAATATTACGGGTTTATACATGATAACCTCCGTTCTGTAATATCAGTCGCAGTTTAATACGGAAAGTCCACTTTCAGAATCGAATTAACCTGTAGCCCGAACCTCGACATCAACGACATAGGGGATTTCCCGGGCAGGTGGGCTCACGGCATCATTCCAATCTCCCGATCAGGTACTCCGCGTTGTACTTCAGCAGTGCGTATGCTTCGCCTGTAATGTGCTGTCCCGCCCGGTTGAGCGCCTCCACTTCGTTGATGAATGCCTGAAGGATATTGCCTGCGGCAGTGATGTTCCCCACCTCAAGCTCTCCCCGTGCATCATACAGCTTTTGATTGAGACTATTCTTGATTCCCTCGTGGGTGATCCAGCCAAGCTCGAAAGCTTCGTCTTTGTAGATGATGAGCATGTCGAGGAAGTCCAGCGGAACAAATGGATGGGGAGGATCTTTGGGGCCGATGGTTATAATTTCTACATGTCTTGTTGCCTGCATTAAAGAATCAATCAATATATTTATCTCTCCGAATGGACCTTCATCCGGTGAATTACCCAATCCCCAATAACTAGCAGCATAAGCTAAAATTATTCCTGGTAGGTTAGTACTTGAGAATGCAAATATTCCATCAACCTCTTGACCTGGTAATGTACCAATTGTATCTGATACTGAATTTACATGAGCCCAGCGTACGGCATTCTTCCACAGAACATAATCACCTGACCATTCTATATTTGGAGCTTCAATATCAAAGACATTTTGATCCACTTCTACTGAAAATTCATACAATTCACGAACAGAATCATTATCATTGAATAATGAATAGGTATATTTATATACAGAGTTATTCTTTTCCACGCCTGCACTAACAATAGGTTTGCATTTATTCCCAGGAAAAAAGGGAATCTCATAGTAGACACTATCTGTTATACTCCAGTAATAAACCCAATAGATGCCTTTATCTGTATCATACGTAATAGATTCCTCAACATATTGACCCAATAGAGAGGGTACTATAAAAATTGGAATTAGCAACGTTATTAGTAATCGCATAATTATTCCCTTCAGGAAAAATAGTAATACATTTCAATAAAAATAAATATGGTAATGTTCATCGGCTTCCCCTTCGAGATGCACCCTAGGTCTGGGATTGGCACCTTTTTTTATCGATAAATCTTCAAATTTTTCATTTTTAAATTGTTCTACTCCTCCAATAACAACTCGTTGAAGAAGAATGCCATTCCTTACCGCCGGAACTATCGGAAAACCCCTTGTCGTTCTTATATCAACATCCCGCCCTACCCGGTGAAAGTGGTGGGACGGCGTCCAATGTCCATTGATGTCAAATAACCCTCCCAGTGGTAGACTCATATCATTGATATTCAACGGTGTCTGGCGGTCATCCATAGTCGCATCCTGAGTAACCAAATCATGCCATTCTTGGGCAAGTGATACCAGAAAATCGACGAATTCTTCCGTT
>PWJF01000105.1 GCA_003560935.1 Ignavibacteriales bacterium | reverse complement strand
GGACGCCCATCGTTGCCGGAAGGTTATTCAAAAAATACTGTCAACGATGCCGTTGAGTTTTTAAAACGACTCGATCATGTTATTGAGGTCAGAAAAAGATGGCCCGGAGATGCACTGGAAGATGAGTACGGATGGAGGGGAAATATTCCGGAAGATCTCCAAATGATGGAGGGACGCACTCTGTGTCTCTGGGGCGATCCGGGGTGGGGTGAATTGGTACGTACCGGGAAACAAACGGCGGGACGTTTTTCCGATGATTTAGTAGACGGTGTAGTTACTATGATTACCGAACGATGGCAGCCGGATCCTTATCCTGAATGGGTATCGTGTGTTCCATCGACTTCGCATCCCGGCCTTGTTCCGGATTTTGCCCGCCGCGTTGCAAATAAGCTGAATTTACCGTTTATTGATAGTGTCGAAAAAATCAAAGATACACAGCCGCAGAAGACAATGGAAAACAGCTACCGGCAAGCGAGAAATATAGCCGGTGCGTTTAAGATTAATGAGGAACGGGTAAAACCGGCGCCCGTATTATTAATCGATGATCTGGTCGATTCACGATGGACGTTGACAATCATTGCTGCGTTGTTGAGAAAGAGCGGAAGCGGACCTGTATTTCCGGTTGCACTGGCGATGACGACGCCGGTTGAATAATAATGAATGACGAGTCGATATGGATTTGAATAACTACATACTGTCGGAAGATGTGCAGGCGATCTTATTATTGACTGCGAATATCGGCAAGAAAGAGTCCGTCCAGCCTTTGACGCTTAAGGAGTATAATTCCATAGCAAAGTGGTTATCGGAAAATAATCTTCATCCGAAAAATATCTTTGATGATAATGTACTGCAGGGTATAAAGGATTCCGGACATCTAAAAATAGATATCGACCGTATTAATCGGCTGCTTGACAGGGGAGGTAAATTAGCGCTGACGCTCGAAAAGTGGTTTAATCAGGGTTTATGGATTATCAGCAGAATCGACGAAAAATATCCGGGAAGAATAAAAAAACATCTCGGAAATTCGTCACCCCCTGTTCTATACGGAGCGGGTAATAAAGATTTGCTCGATCAAGGCGGTTTGGCTGTGGTCGGGTCGCGTAAACCCGGCGAGAAAGCATTGCAATTTACGCAGCGAATATCCGGGTTGTGTGCAAAAGAAGATATACAAATTATTTCAGGCGGTGCGAAGGGTATCGATCGGGAGGCGATGATAACAGTTGACAGCTACGGCGGTGCATACACCGGCGTATTGGCGGGCGGTTTGGCGAAAGAGGCGTTGTCGGGAATCTACCGGAATTCCATGAGAGACGGGCGCGGGGTATTGATCTCTCCGTTCAACCCGGATGCGGGATTTAATGTCGGTAATGCGATGAGCCGCAACAAGTATATCTACACGCTCGCGGATTGGGCGTTGGTAGTAAGTTCATCGGATAACAGAGGCGGAACCTGGGCAGGCGCCGTCGAAAATATTAATAAAAATTGGACCCCGTTGTTTGTGAGATACGACGATAATGTCTCCGCGGGAAATACTTTACTTATCGAAAAAGGTGCACACAAATTGTCCTTATCGGATATCGAATCGCATGGCACGCCCAGGAAGACATTTGAAAATATTCAGCGTGAAGGGGAAAAAGATGCAGATGACGGTAAAGAACGATCGGATATACAATTGACACTTTTTGAGGAGAGTGTCGATTGATATTGGACAATAACTTCGAACCCACGAAGTGAGCGACAGGTTTATAATGCGAGATAAGAATGTCAGTGTTACCCTCTCACGCCTCACCCCAACCCCTCTCCACGAAGTGGAGAGGGGCTTCTAAAACTTGCAGTTAACCTGTAACTTCTTACCGTGGTGCCGGGCGATAAAATTGATTATGTTTGCTTATGCCTGGAATATTACTTTATTTTCAAGAATCACGAGCAGCCCCGGAAAGGGGAGAAGGACACATTATGTACTTCAATAATTTGGCAATTCAGAGTTATGTTTTGATTGCACAGAAATTCCCTTACATCGAAGATCCCAAAGAACAAATCACTCATAATCAAACTCATAATGGAAAATATCTTTAAAACTGGAACCCTCAATACAATAGATAAGAAAATAGCGGGATGGATGGAGCAGTACGGGTACAGCATCCTGCGAATCTCCATTGCAATCATATTTATCTGGTTTGGTTTATTGAAACCGCTCGGCTTGAGTCCCGCCGAGAGTCTCGTCCGCGGAACGGTGTACTGGCTGGATCCGGACTTTTTCGTTCCCTTTCTCGGATGGTGGGAGGTCGCAATCGGTGTAACGCTTCTGTTCAGACCGCTCATCCGGATCGCAATTCTATTGTTATTTCTGCAAATCCCCGGTACATTTCTTCCCCTCATACTGCTGCCCGATGTAACGTTCGTGCATGTTCCGTACGCACTCACAGTCGAGGGACAGTACATAATAAAAAATCTCGTCATAATCGGCGCAGCACTTGTACTCGGAGGAACAGTCCGGAAAGGTGAAGGGAAGTAAGGGATGTGGTGTAGGATGAGAAGCATTTAAAATACTCATACATAAGCGAACTGATAATTCTTAAATTTTACCGGATTAAACGGGGAAGGATATGAGTAACTATTACAAGCACAATAAGCGATACAGAAGCTCACTCTCACCCGGACCGGTGAAAATGAGATCTCATTCAACCCGCACAAAGAAAACCACGCAACCGCCGGACCGGCTGACCGACATGACACCCGAAGGCAGGCAGTTTCAGAAGGCTTTTAATTCGTTCGTATTTGTTATAGGATTTGTGGTTCTGTCTTTTATAATAATGTGGTTGTTCGGATGCTGAATTTATTGTGCACAACATCGATTAATATAGTACAAATCACGGGGAAATTATACGCATGAGGGAGAAATCTTACCGGTTCACTCTATGGTATTTGCTATGGATTATTGCGGTAGTTATAGTGATACTATTCTATTTATTCATTAATATCGGCCAACAGCGTCCCGCCCATAACGAATCCGGCAATTAGTATAACGGTGAAATTGAGGTAATCGATTTTGAGTATTGGGTATCGATACAAACCGATATGTGGTGGCGGTATGCATACCGGCTGCAGTTGCGAAATAATACAGACAGGGATACATCGGTAAAAGCGGAAATTAGATATCTCGATTCCGGCGGAGCGGTGATCGACTCAACAACAACAAATATATTGACGGTCCCGGCGGGTAAAGAGAAGCGTTTTACCGGTCATTCTCTTATAAGCGTACCGGGCGCACGGGAAGTAGAGGATGCGGAAATTACCGTTAGAAAGAATGACCGGTGAGGATTGTAAAGATGAGACGATATTTCACACGGGCAATCATTCCCATGGCGGTTGGCCGGGATACCGAGAAAGCACCCCGGAGTGATATTATGAATTCTTTCTCGGAAAGAAAATATCATAATGAATAAACCAACCGCATATCTGCGGCTCTTCCGGTTCGAACTTCCGTTTGCCGCAGGTGTTTGCGTTGTACTCAGTCAGGTGCTTGCACTTGGAGCGCTTCCTCCAGCGAGCGTACTATTATTATACGGTTTCGGCGCGGTATTCTTCATCTCCGCCTCGGCGCTTATCTTAAACGATCTGTTCGACATCGAGAGCGACAGAATTAACGCACCCGAAAGGCCGCTCCCGTCGGGACGCGTGACGCCCGCCGGCGTCGTTATCCTCTTCTGCATCGTTTCGATACCCGGTTTTGTTTTAAGTTATCTGATAAGCATCACCGTATTATTGCTTGCTGTTGTTCTCTGGATCGTAGCGCTTCTCTATAACTGGAAATTTAAGAAAGCAGGTATTGCCGGCAATCTGATGGTCAGCTTCTCCGTCGGGATGACTTTTATCTACGGCGGTGTGTCGGTTGGTGAACCGTTCGAAGTGCTTGTATGGTTGTTCGCCGTGGTTGCTGCGTTCCTAAATCTCGGCGAGGAAATCGCCGCCGACGTGATGGATATGCAGGGTGATAAGAAAATGGATTCGAAGTCGATACCGATACGATACGGGGCAGAGAAAGCAGTCAATCTCTTCGTCTCGCGCCCTTTTTTCCTGTAAAAATTACACTCCCGGTCAGTTTTACTTGCGTTTTTTCATATCTCGCCGCTTCGGCCGCTCATTAGCCGCAACCGCCTCCAAAAACTCTTAAATCCGTCAAGTTTTAAAGGAAATTTCTTATCCATAAGCGCCCTCCGTTACCCGATCCGGTACACTTTTTGCGTAATATTAATCAGTTTCTGAATAACCGATTCATTCACACGTAACCGAAGGATAAGGAGTATGCACTACAGGATTTTTCTCATCGTCATACCGGTGCTTTTTGTTCTCAGCGCCGTTTCGTTTGCACAGACCGCATACGTAAACGCCGAACGGGGCGTCAATATGAGAAGCGGCGCCGGAACGGATCACACGATCATCACTTCCATTCCGAATCAATCACGGGTGACCGTTCTCAACAAAAGGGGGGATTGGTGGCAGGTAGAGTACAACGGACAGAGGGGATATATACGCTCGGCATTTCTTACCGAAGAGACGTCGCGGGCAAGCGCATCTGCCCAGCGGCAGCAGCCGCAGCAAACTCGGTCGCAGAGCAGTGTACAGAGAACTTATTCGGGAAGTCCGGGTTACTCCTCGCCGTATCACTGGGGTATCGGGTTCCGCATCGGCGATCCGTCCGGACTCACCGTGAAACGATATCTCGGAGGGAACGCGCTTGAGCTGAGCATCGGGCAGACGTATTTCTGGTATGAAGGATACGGCTACCGCAACCGGTTTGACGACTGGTACCGCGAACGGAATTTCGCCTACGCCGATCACCAGTATCTCGGGTACACGTCACGTTCTCATATCGGTATCCAGT
This sequence comes from Ignavibacteriales bacterium, assembly GCA_003560935.1. GTDB lineage: Bacteria > Bacteroidota > Ignavibacteria > T3Sed10-11 > T3Sed10-11 > T3Sed10-11. Next base: position 160 of record PWJF01000105.1, on the reverse strand, counting down.
TGCATTATCTGTTCCAGAACGAGATCGGACGTCTGGGCGACGCATCGTTACGGGGACTGTTCTGGTATTACGGATTCGGCGGACAGCTTCGCCATCACCAATATGCGTTCGACTACCGGTACCGCCTCCCCGGGAGTCCCGTATGGTATTATGCGAACAG
>PWJF01000340.1 GCA_003560935.1 Ignavibacteriales bacterium | reverse complement strand
GCTCCTGTCCGCCTCCGTGCTGGAAACGTTCGATATCCACCCCTTTACGTATATATAACGCACCGATACCTTTGGGTCCGTAAACCTTATGTGCGGATATCGAAGCGAGATCGACCGCAAGCTCGTTGAGCACAAGCGGCATCTTCGCAAACGATTGTACTGCGTCGGTATGCAGCAATATCCCCTCGTTACGGCATAGATTACCGAGCGTCAGGATATCGTTGAGACTGCCGAGCTCATTATTGGCGTGCATCAACGACACAAGTCCGGTATCCGGACGGAATGCATTTACCATCGCGGCCGGGTCGACGATGCCGTACCGGTCAACTTCCAGATATGTTACGGTAAACCCGATAGTCTCCAGGAATTCACATGTTTCGAGCACCGCCTGGTGTTCGGCTTTCGATGTGATAATATGAGATTTACCGTTTTTACGCATGGCAAGCGCGGTGCCGATAATTGCAGTGTTGTTCGACTCCGTGCCGCCGGAGGTAAAAAGAATTTCGCCGGGGTAGACGCCGAGTTCGGTTGCAATTATCTCCCTGCTCCGTTCGAGTGCGGCCTTTGCTTTCCGGCCGTGAGCGTGTACGGATGAGGCATTGCCGTAGATATCGGTAAAATACGGCTGCATCGCTTCATTGACCTCCGGATCGACCGGAGTTGTAGCGCTATAGTCGAGATAGATGTTGGTGTGTTTCATGTAATGGAAAACAGATTATGCGGGGAAACGGTTCATCTTCCGCGTCTCCGGTCCCTTTGTGCCTCCTGCATAATCCTTCGCATGTCGCGCTGGAAGTTTCGCTCAAAGACGATGAGCTTTGCGACCTGCCGGGGCGTAAGATATATTTCGGCATCGCTGTAAAACCTCATGCGGTTGGCATGGTTTGTATTCCGTTTTTCTTTAATTTGCAAACGGATCTGCTGCAACTCGCCGTCTGTCTTGCCCGCCTCGACCGCATCTTCAAGTTCATCTACCAACAGGTCTATTTCCCGTATCAATTCCCGGGTTTCTTTCTGGTGCCTGTTATACAATACGGAAATCCGGGCGGCGGTTTCTTCGTCCACGTCAAGCGCTTCGATCATTTTCACCTGCCGGAGCGTTTCCAGGCGCTCGCGTCCTTCCTGCATGCGCTGGTGACGCTGCTGCGTGATTGCATCCGCATGAGAAATCAGTAAAAGAAAAATCAGTATAGTCGTTATGCGTGCCATTGTTATTACACCTCTTCTAATCGTTGAATAATATAATCGATCTCTTCGGGAGACAGATCATCTATATCGTAATAATACTCATCGTCATAAAAACCGGGATTCCATACATCATTTAAATATATATCATCGCCGAATAAGGTCTCGTGATACAGATCTGCAATAACCGCATCTTCGGGAATTAGTATATCGTCGAAGAACAATGAATACGTATCAAGCAGTTCAATGGATTCTTCATCGAATACAAATACCGGTTCCGGTTCGGTATGTATCATGTACAATGCAACAGATATGACAATAACAATCATAGCCGCTATCTGAAATGCGGGTCGTGTGATAAATCCCCGATGCCGTTGAGCGGTTTTCTTTTCTTCGATGCGCGTACGAACTTTCGCCGAGAAATTCATTCGTTCATATGCCTGAAGCGAATAACGCAATCTCGAGGTCCCGTGCAGCGCCTCCAATCCGGTAAGATAATCCTCACAGTCACGGCATGATTGCACATGTTCGTGTATTCGTTCGCTATGCCTTGTATCGTTTCCGAGAATACTTTCTTCTATCCGTCCACGGATGTTTTCGCATTCATTATAATTTTTCATAAATATCTTCCAGAGCTTTTGTAATTTTTTTCACTGCATGAAAGAACGACGCTTTTAAGCTTCCGGTACTGACGCCGAGTATACCGGATATCTCTTCATACGTTAATCCTTCGGACATCCTCAACACAAACACCGTTCGCTGCCGGTCGGGTAATGTCTGCAGCACACGTTCAAGCCGCTCCTTCTTTTCATCCTCAACCAGCGCCTCAAAGGGATTCGCGGCAGTATCACGAAAATCCTTCTTCGTCTCATCAAATCCGAACCATCGTTTCACACGCATCGACCTGAGCAGGTTCAACGATTCGTTTGTTGCAACCCGGTAAAGCCACGTTGAAAATGCCGCCGCTTTATTGAATGATGAAAGCTGATCGTAGAGCTTGATAAATACCCGCTGTGCCGCCTCGATTGCATCCTCATGATTTCCGGTGATCTTTCTTGAAACGTTATACACAAAATCCTGATGTTTCCGTACAAGCAGATTGAACGCCTGTTCATCACCATTCAGAAAACGATCTATTAACTCATTATCTTCGTGATCCGTTGCCACTATTCATCCCGGGATACAACATGTTTAATAATTAGACACCCGGACATTGCCGCGGGTTTAATGAATCAGTCCTGCGGCGCCGGGTTTGTGAGATGTTTCTTGAGTTTTTGGTAGGTTTTGGGCATTTCTTCCGAAATAACCTTCGTATCGCCGAGTACCGGCATAAAGTTCGTATCCCCGTTCCAGCGCGGTACAATGTGAAAATGTATATGATGATCGATTCCGGCGCCGCTTACACGCCCGATATTGGTACCGATATTAAATCCATGCGGATTCATTACTTCGTTAAGTGCCTCGGAGCATTTCTTTAACAACTGCATGATCTCGAGGTATTCCTCATCGGTCATCTCGGTAAGCATGCTCAAGTGCCGGTGCGGTACCACCATCAGATGTCCGCTGTTGTACGGGTACAAATTCATAATAACATAACAGAGCTTTCCCCGGTAAAGGACAAACTTAGCCTCGTCTTTATCGGGTGTATTGAGCGCATCGCAAAAGAGACAGAAATCGTCCGGTTCTTCTTTTTGCTCGTTAAAGCTCTCTATGTATTTTGACCGCCACGGCGACCAGAGTCGATCCATATTGCTTGTTTAAAATTAACAGTGTTAGGATTGTCGAAAAAAAGTGCTAATTGTCATTCAGCACAGCGAAGAATCTCGTTGATGAATCTACACAAGATTCTTCGTCGCTTCGCTCCTAAATGACGGGTTCTTACTGTACTTTTTGGACAACCTAAGTTGCCAAATATCTCCTGTCTACTGACACTACACTTCCTCTTCCTTCTCCTTTTTCGCTTCCTCGATTATCTTCTCCGCAAACTCATACGGTACTTCCTCATAATGCGAAAAGTTTTGTTTATGTATACCGCGGCCGCCGGTCATTGACCGTAATGCCGTTGAATACTTATGTAACTCAGCAAGCGGTACTTTTGCCCGCACGATCTGGAATGCTCCTTCTGAATCCATACCCTGAATTTTACCCCGCCGGCTGGAGATATCACCCATCACATCACCCATGAAATCTTCGGGCACACGTACTTCAATATCGTATATCGGTTCGAGAAGTACAGGACTTGCCTCGACGAACGCTTTTTTAAATGCCATTGACGCCGCGACCTTGAATGCCATTTCAGATGAGTCGACGGTGTGATGCGATCCGTCGTCAAGGGTTGTTCTCACATCCACAACCGGATAACCGGCAAGCACGCCTTTTTTCATCGTTTCGCGGACGCCTTTTTCCACCGCCGGGACGTATTTACCCGGAACAACACCGCCAACAATAGCATCGACGAACTCGAAATCGCCGCCGCGGGGGAGCGGTTCAAGCTGAAGCCATACATCGCCGTATTGACCCCGGCCGCCCGACTGTTTCTTATATTTTCCTTGAACGTGTGCTTTTTTCCTTATGGTCTCACGATACGGGATCCGGGGCTTTTCGAGATCGACTTCTACTCCGAAACGTTCCTTCAGTCGTTTCACGATTATATCAAGATGAAGTTCACCCTGTCCGTTGATCGTCGTTTGCGATAGCTCCGGATCAAAGTGCACAATAAATGTGGGATCTTCAGCGTGCAGCGTCTGTAATCCGTTACCGATTTTTTCCTCTTCACCTTTGTTTCTCGGCTCGAGCGCAACGCTGATAATAGGTTCGGGGAATGCAATCTTTTTCACGGTAACTGGTAGACTCTTCGCCGCAAGAGTATCATTTGTATGTGTGTTTTTCAACTTAACCACTGCGGCAATATCTCCCGCTCTCAACTCACTGACTTCGGCACGGTTTTTACCGTTCATAATGTAAATCTGGCTTAACCGTTCGGTGGTACCGTTCGACTGGTTTACAAGATCCATGCCGGATCGTACAGTACCGGAATACAACCGGAAAAATGACAATTCACCGACATGCGCTTCGGATATTGTTTTATATACGAACAGAACCGGTTCTTTTACAGCATCGGCATCCAGATCAATCTCTTCTCTTTTATCGTTATGGATAACTTTCAACGGTCCGCGCTCAATTGGTGAAGGTCCGACGCTCGTTAAGAAGTCGAGCACCGCCGAGACGCCGACGTTATGCACCGATGAAACATAAAATACCGGAAATATCTTGCGGTCAATAAATGCTTTTTTCAATCCCGTAATGAATTCTTCTTCACTCAACTCACCCGCTTCGAGGAACGTGTCGAGCAATGCCTCATCGCTCTCTGCAATTTTTTCGATGAGTTCCGTGCGAAGTTTGTTTACTTTATCCTGCAGATCCCCGGGGATATCCTGCTCCTCCGGTTTTCCGCTGCCGTCCTTTGTATATTTAAGCAACTTCATTTTCAACAGGTCGACAACGGCATCGAATGTATGACCTTCGCTAACCGGAAATTGTAATTGTGTTACATCTACGCTGAACCGGCCGCGCGCCGATTGAAATACATCATCGATCGTTGCATGCTCATTATCTACCTTATTAATTATAATAACGGTCGGAGTTTTATACTCTTCCGTAAACTGCCAGTCAAGCTCCGTACCGACCTCAATACCTTCCGCCGCTTTCAGAAACAGCAGTGCATTATCCGCGACACTCAATCCCGACTTCACTTCACCGATAAAATCCGGATACCCCGGAGTATCGAGAATATTTAATTTTGTATTGTTCAAGTCGGTATACAGCATCGAGGTATTTATAGAGATTTTTCGTTCAATTTC
>PWJF01000162.1 GCA_003560935.1 Ignavibacteriales bacterium | reverse complement strand
TATTACTGTCAAATACAAATAAACTTTCATCGTCGAGATGTTTCCGTATCTGTTTCAACGCCTTCTGCAATGTCCGTTTCGATGTTATGTGATTGAGGCAATCGTAAAAAGAACCCGCCATTTGAAACGTGGATTTAAGATTCAGTTCCTGTAAGCGCTGCTGTAAAAATGTAACATTTTCTGTTTCGCGTGCTGCCTTCAGTTCGGCTTGCTGTAACATTTTTGATGAACTGTCCACTCCGGTTACCTGCCAACCTTGCTTTGCCATAAAGATCGCAGCATCTCCCGTACCGCAGGCAAGATCGAGAAACCTACCCGGTTGAATCCGGTATCTGCGTATCTCTTTCTTCAACTGATTGCATACAATTTTGAAATACGGCCGCGTGAAATTCTTTTGCCAGTGATCATAAATAGAAGCAAGGGCATCATACGGTTCATACTGGTGATTAGTCATGTTTCATCACATCAATCTAATTAGGGAAGCGGATACCCTATGCTAAAATACGTTTGTATCGGTCCCGACGGAACGGTTTCGCCTATTCTTTCACCACGGTTCCGGTATGCGCGTCCTATTGCTATCTCGATCGGACCGAATATAGCGGTATCGAATCCGAGTCCTATACCGACACCGTGCATAAGATTCTTCATATGAATATCCTGCTGTGTCGTCCAGACCGAGCCGACATCGTAGCGTGCATGGAGATATGTATCGACCAGTATTCTGAACGGCAACTTCAACCTGTATTCAAAGTTTAACAGAAAAATTTGTCTGCCGCGGCTGTCGTATTCTCGTAAACCGTAGAAAATATCCTTACCGCCAAAAGAGAATTGTTCGCTCAACGGAAGCGTTTCATCACCGAAGCCGAAAATTAAACGAGGCCGGAATGTGTGTCTCTTATAAAATGTGTTGTAACTTTCATAACTGATAAAAAACTTTGAATACGATACCTCACTTCCAAATAGCGAAAGAGCCGATTCATAATATGCATGCATACCGACTCCCTCCTGAGGATACGGGAATCTGTCGAATGTATCGAACATCGACGTAAGCCGTTGTGCAACCAACCCGTATCTATCGGGAGTAAATGCGCCCGGTTCACGCTCATCAATCTCGTGATTCTCAAGGCGGAGTTTCACCGATAGATTTCCCAAACGTTCGAATTGCGTACCGAGTGAAAGATTCGCCCCCCACTTTCGTTGCCGGTATTCACCCTCCTGTATTCGTTCACGGTTCGAGGGCGAGACATCGGGATCATCCCGGTATACGGGTATATCATCAAATCGATAAAAACCGGTTACTTGTGAAGAGAGGTACGTATCAAAGATCCGGTGAGCCGCGTAATCCGCCAGAAATATCCTGTTCTGTAATCCGCCGCCGATGCTGATACCTGCCTGCATACCGTGTCCCCAGAGATTCTGGTTTCGCAGTTCAATCATCGGTTGAAAATGATGTACTTCATCTATTCGCATTGATAGTCGCACTAATTCGGAGTGGCGTTCATCGACACTGACGACCAACTGTGGCCTGTCGTCTTTCTCTCGTATATTAATAAGCACCTGATTAAACAATCCCGTGCCGTTAATATTCCGAACTCCACGCATTGCATCATCGAGCCTGAAGACTTCTCCCGGTTTGACGGGAAATTCACGTCGTATCACATAGCCCCGGGTTTTCAGGTTCCCTTCATATACAATCCCGCCGATAATACCCTCATTGATGATAATTGTAAGTATACCCGTGGTTTCATCGAAATCTTTTTCACTTATCCGTGCAAGCGAATACCCCTTTGACCGGTACAGCAATAAAACATTCTCCAATGCCGCACGCATTTTCCTATGATTTATCGGCCTGGCAATTAATTCTGAAAATAAAGATGACAATGTATCGGTCGACACATGCAGATTGTCGGAACACACAACTTCTTGCAATACCGGGTTTGGTTCGGTATGGAGTGTTATTGATGTGTGTGATTCATCGCGGCGGACCGCTGCATAGACATCATGATACCACCCGGACGCATATATTTCATTTAATGTTCGGACAAGTTCCGATCGCGATAAGCTGTCTATTTCCGCAACCATCGATACGTTCTGGATGATGTCATCATCGAAATAACCACCGGTATAGTCAAATGAGGGTTTTACGTAGACTATAGTATCTGCTTCCTTTTGGGATGCAGAATAATCATCGATAGTCTTCAGAATTTCGGAGACGGCATCCTCCGCAGAGCGCCGTCCCTCTTCGAGGAAAAACGGCATGTTATCGAAATCGGTACCGAGATAATCGTCGATAGGCGGAGTAATAACTATATCTGCAAGCCGCAATTGATCACTATTCCATCGTTGCTGCATTATAGTGATAATCTGATCGGCGACTTCCCAGGGAGCGCCGATTTGATCCGAAGTTCTCATACCGCTTGTCGTGTTGACGGCAATGATAATATCGCAACCACTCTCGCGTGCAATATCTACGGGTATATTCGATACCAGTCCGCCGTCAACCAGCAGCATATCGTTCATTTTTACCGGTGCAAAAATCAGCGGTATCGAGATACTCGCCCGGAGCCCCTGTACAAGATCGCCACGGTCGAATACAACGCGTTCACCGGTAACAATATCGGTCGCGACCGTACGGAAGGGTACGCGAAGATCATCGTACGAGTCTCCGGCATGATATATCCCCTGTAGGACAAGCTGATTTATAAAACTCGATAACCGTTGAGCGGGAGTGACCGATGCGGGTATAACCGGTACAATACCGTCGAAACGAAGCGTGAATAAACCGCGCTGGGGAGTAAGCTTCTGGTCTATAAACAGATCGCGCCGGTCGGGATCATCGGTGAAAGAGAGTACATATTGCCAATCCGTCGTATCAACAAGCGCATGCAGAGATTCCGTCGAATAGCCGATTGCATACAATCCACCGATTAAACTTCCCATACTTGCACCGGATATAAAATCTATGGGGATACCGTATTCTTCCAATACCTCAATCACACCGAGATGTGCGACTCCCCGTGCTCCGCCGCCGCTGAGCACAAGTCCGATCTTCGGGCGTTTAATTTCTCGATGCGACAGGACATCGAGCGCACCTTGACGCTCCTCTCCATAATCAGGTCGTACAATTTCCTTGACCGGTGATTTTCCCGGTTTTTCTCCCTCATCCGATACACTCCCGGCCATAAGCAGCACAGGAATCAACATCGCTGAGATCGCACGAACAAGCATACAAATTGATTTTTTCATATATTAATAATATACTAAAAAATATACTTCGAATTAAAACGATTTTACATGATATTTTTAAATCCCCTATTTCTCGTTGGACTTGGAGCGGCGGCAATACCCATTATTATCCATCTGCTCAACCTTCGTAAGGTTCGCACCATTGAATTCAGCACACTTACCTTTCTCAAAGAATTACAACGAACGCAAATCCGCCGGATCAAATTGCGGCAGTTGCTGTTGCTTGTTTTACGAACACTGCTGATAATATTCATTGTACTGGCATTTTCCAGACCAGCCATACAGACTACCGGCGGTGTGATCCCGGCAGGTCGGGATGCAAGCACAACCGCTGCAATACTGCTCGATAACTCGGCGAGTATGGATGTGTACAACGAACATGGGAACGTATTCAGGCAGGCGGCGGATCTCGCAGTTGCAACAATCGACCTTCTCAACGATGGTGACAACGTAATATTACTCCGTCAATCGGATTTACCTGACGCTACCACAACCTCCGCTACGGCAGATCAAAGCCGTGTACGCCGGATAATCAGTGAAACGGAACCGCATCCGATTCATCGCGGATTCCATCAAGGAATACTTCAAGCCTACACATTGCTGCACGATTCGCCCCATTTGAACCGGGAGTTATTCATTATTACCGATATGCAGGCATCTCATTGGCCGGAAGATGACACGTACGCGGCGCCGGTATTTGACGATACATATCGTGCGTTCATAATCCCGGTCAACGTTGAACAATTTGAAAACGCCGCGATACATGATGTTTCTTTTCGCTCCTCATTATTCGAAACGGGAAAACCCTTCACGATGGATGTGGAGATAAGGAATTACGGTGAAAATAATTTTGACAATCATCTCGCGTCGGTTTATCTCAACGATTCACGTGTCGCACAAAAAGCCGTTGATGTGCCGGCGGGAGGAACTTCGGTAGTAGATTTCACTATTACGCCCGAACAAACCGGTATACTTGAAGGATATATAGAACTAGAAGACGATGCACTTGAGATCGATAATAGATACTTTTTTACGATAACAATTCCCGAACAACTCCGCGTGCTGCTGGTTGCACCGTCGCGTGACGACGTACGATTTATCGAAACCGCACTTGCCGCCCGGGGAGATCAAACCGATGCATCGGCTATACGTACCAATTATGTACGTGCAGCAAACTTCGCAACCGAAGATCTCTCAGAATATCAGAGCATAATTTCAGTTAACGTTCCTTCATTCAGCGATGCCCATGCAGACAGAATAGTCCGGTACGTGGAACAAGGGGGCGGATTTATTTTATTTCCCGGAGACGATATCGATATTCAAAATTATAACCGCGGTCTTCTTGCAAAACTTCAACTGCCGGAGATCCGTGATATAACCGGGCGAAACGGAGGCGAATCGGGAATAATACTGTTTGATCAGATTGATTACGATCATCCGATCTTCCAGGACATTTTTGAAGAACGTCTGCGACAACGAGCCGCGGCAGAGGAACGAATCGAATCACCGCGCATTTTTAGATCGCTTGCGACCACTACGGCACGAACAGCCGACACGCCGGTCATCACTTTAAGCGGCGGACAGCCGTTTCTTATCAGCGGGCAAAGAGAAAACGGAACGGTGCTCTTTTACAGCATTCATCCCGGCATGCAGTGGTCAGATTTTCCGGTGCGCGGTATCTTCGTTCCATTGGTACACCGTTCATTACTATTTACATCGGCGATGGATCACGACAATGACAGGTTTATTGCGGGAGATGACGTCACGATTTCGTCACCTGCAATACAAGCGGCTATTCAAGCGGAATATG
>PWJF01000164.1 GCA_003560935.1 Ignavibacteriales bacterium | reverse complement strand
TGCTGCTCCCTCCCGCTGGTATGAATTAAGTGTGAGCTCAGGCGATGCATTAAATGTTGGAGGAATGACGCTTCCGGGTGTTCCACTTGTCATAATCGGGCTGAATAATGCAATCGCTTGGGGCTTGACCAACGTTATGGCGGACGACGCTGATTTTTATCTTGAAGATATCGATACCGCAGATACACCCCGGTATCGAATCGACAATGAATGGCATGATTTAACGGTCAGAGATGAAGAAATATATGTCAGGGATAGCGACGCCGTGGTGTTTCGGGTTCATGAAACCCATAGAGGGCCTCTGGTTCAATCGTTACTCGGCATCGAACCGGGTAAATGGGATGACCAGCCAATCAGCATGCGATGGACCGGATTGGAACCGTCAAACGAACTGAAAGCTTTATACGGCGTTAACACCGCAGCCACATACCGGGAATTTCGTGAAAGTTTACGGCACTTTTCCGCTCCGGGTCAGAACTTTGTATATGCCGATACAGCCGGCAACATCGCATATATTTCCGCCGTCCGGCTCCCGATACGTCCGCGTGGAAACCCCGTACTCCCCTTCCCGGGATGGGACAGCAGATATGATTGGACAGGGTATGTTCATTTTGATGAATTACCGGAATTATACAATCCTCCGAACGGCATCATCGCAACGGCAAACAACAAAATAGTCGATGATTCATATCCGTACTACATCAGTTCAATGTGGGAGCCGCCTTCACGTATCCAACGCATTATGGAGATGTTGAATAAACGAGATACGTTTTTAATTTCGGATTTCCAACGTATGCAAAATGATTTTATTTCCGTTCATGCGCGCGAAATTGTGCCGTATATACTCCAGGCATTTGACGGCATCGCTGTCAAGGATGAGGATCTTTCACGGACACTCAGTTATTTCAGGAATTGGGATTTTTATTTCGGTCCCGGAGATGTTCCCACAACTATTTTTAACGTATTCTGGGTTACACTTATTGAAAATACTTTCAAACCGCGAATGGGCGAAGAGCTTTTCAAAGAGTACATCGGACTTTCAAACATACCCATCCGTGCGATGAGTGAACTGCTCACATTGCCGAATTCCGAATGGTTTGAAAATCCAAACACACCGAAGCGCGAGAATCGCAACGATGTTATTCGGAAAAGTCTGACCGATGCGATACATTACTTACGAGATACGCTCGGTGATGATATCCGAACATGGCGATGGGGTACAATACACACTATTACTTTCAGACACGCATTCGGTCAACACTCCCCCATCGACAAAGTTGTGAATATAGGTCCATTTCCGATTGGTGGAGCAGGAACAACAGTCAACAACGGCGAATATTTTCTTTATAAACCGTACGAAAATATATCAGGCCCATCGATGCGGTTTATTGTCGATATGGCAAACCCGTCGATCGCTCACACAATAATTCCGACCGGACAATCGGGACAGCCGCTTCACAGACATTATAAAGATCAGACCCAATTATGGCTGGATGGAAGATATAAAACCACATCTATGCAGGAAGAGCCCGGAATCCGGTATAATGTACTTATATTACAACCTGGACCATAATAACAATTATAACTATGATAACTGAAACAATCCCTCAAATCGTATACGATAAGTTGAGCACTGCCCGGGTCATCGCTGCATTTACGGGGGCGGGCATCTCTGCCGAAAGCAACATTCCGACCTTTCGGGGTGATGAAGGAATATGGACAAAATTCAAACCAGAAGAACTTGCAAATTTCGATGCATTTATGAAAAATCCCAAATTAGTATGGGAATGGTATTCGGCAAGAAAAAAGATCATTCATGAAGCGCAGCCGAATCCCGGTCATCGCGCTTTGGCGGAACTCGAAAATATCTTCGATGAAGTGATCATTGTTACGCAAAATATCGATAACCTGCATCGCCGGGCGGGCAGCACCTGTGTTCACGAACTGCACGGAAACATCGAACGAAACTATTGTATTAAATGCAGCAAAACCTACACCGATGATGCAATCTTATCCGGTGAGATACCTCCGAAATGTGAGAAATGCGGGGGTCTTGTTCGTCCCGATGTTGTATGGTTCGGTGAATTTCTGCCGCAGGATGAATTTACCGCTTCCGAAGAAGCCGCTCAACGTTCGGACGTTTTTTTCTCGCTTGGAACGTCGGGTATTGTCTATCCGGCCGCATCGATACCTCAGATAGCAAAATATTCCGGGGCGTTTGTCATTGAGATAAATCCTGAAACAACACCGCTCACTGAAATTGCCGATGTAACTATTCTCGGGAAAACAGGATCCGTCCTGCCGGAAATAGTTCACAGATTGCGATCAATCAAAACGGGAGGAAAACAGGATTGATAAAAATACAAACGACCTCTTTCATACGCACCAAAATTCTTTGCACCATCGGTCCCGCAACCGAATCCCTCAAGATGTTGAAGCGTCTTATAAAAGAGGGAATGAATGCTGCTCGACTCAATTTTTCACACGGTTCGCAAGAAGATCATATCGGAATGTATAAAACTATTCGAAAAGCCGCAGAGGAACTCGATGCATTCATCCCGATCGTTCAGGATCTTCAGGGACCGAAAATTCGCGTGGGTAGTTTATCACAACCGGAAGTACGGTTGAAAAAAGGTAATACTGTTCGCATTACAACCAGGAATATTCAAGGAAACACGGAAATATTACCCACAACATATAAAAATCTTCCGAATGATGTAAAGAAAAACAGCATCATTCTTCTGGATGACGGGCTGATTCGACTTGCGGTCGAACGCGTTGAGGATGACGAGGTTGTGTGCAAAATTGTCAACGGTGGAATTATCAAGCCGAACAAAGGAATCAACCTGCCGGGAGTTGCCATCAGCTCACCTTCTCTGACCAAAAAAGACCGGGAAGACCTTAAACTTGGTTTAGCGCTCGGTGTAGATTATGTTGCACTATCATTCGTCCGTTCACCGGATGATATTCGACTACTTCGCCGGTCTATGTCTCACTATGGAAAGGTAGTCCCGATTATTGCAAAAATCGAGAAGAGCGAAGCAGTCGACGCCATTGAAGAAATTATACGCGAAGCCGACGCTATTATGGTAGCACGGGGTGATCTGGGTGTTGAAATGCCGAGTGAAGATGTTCCGCTGATTCAGAAAATGATCATTAATAAATGCAACCGCATCGGAAAACCGGTTATCACTGCGACACAGATGCTCGAATCGATGATTAAAAACCCGACCGCGACCCGTGCAGAAACCAGCGATGTGGCTAATGCAGTTCTTGACGGTACCGATGTCGTCATGTTAAGCGGGGAGACATCGATCGGTAAACATCCGGCAACGGCAGTTAAAACGATGAAGAATGTATTAAAGAAGACCGAAGCGGCTTTACCTTTCTCATATAAAGAACAACGTGAATCTCTGAGTGACCTGGCGGCGGAAGCAATCGGTAGAGCTGCGTGCGTACTTTCCGAACGGGTGGGAGCTTCTGCCATTGTTCCCATCACACATGGCGGCACGACTGCCCGCATACTTGCCAAGCACCGCCCGCGAGCGATTATCCTTGCAGCGACTGCCAATAAAGATACCGCACACCGATTGAACCTCGTCTGGGGCGTACAGCCGCTGCTCATTTCACGAATGGCTGATACCGATACAACATTGGACCATATCGAAGGTGAGATAGCGGAATCGAAAAAGATAAAAAAGGGAAGTTACGTCGTGTATACAGCCGGCATGCCTATGCGGATTATGGGGAAAACAAATATGGTGAAGGTAAGTAAGATTTAATTGCTTAAAAATGAACCGGCACATACTTTTTCAATAGACACCAGTCATATTTTATTCCGTGCTTATACCCGGCTCTATTTCAACTGCCGCTTTGATCGAATTCGAGATCAGGCATTTCTGATGTGCGGTATGAATTATCTTTTCTGCCTCTTCAATTGAATCTTCCGTTTTTACAATGATTCTTGGTTTCAGTACGACTGTGGTAAATCTATAGCCTCCGTCAACAAACTCCAGCTTCCCTTCCGCCCCGCTCTCATAAGAAACAAGCGGCAGCTTTTTCTGATAGGCGAACGCCAGGAAGGTGGTCATAGTGCAGGTTTCCACCGCTGCAACAAACAGGTCCTCCGGTGTCCATACTCCCTCTTCACCTTTGAATTCCGGTGGACTTGCGACACGGAATTCCGGTTTGCCGTCGGAGTTTATCATACCCGCACGGTCACCGGCCCACTTCAAATTTGTCGCATACTTGAAGGTTTTATACTTCGTTTTCGGTTGTGCTTGCTGTACATCGCTCATTCCAGACTCCTGTTAATTAGCTACTGTCTGAAGATGCTCATCGATTTTTTCTGCGAGCATCTTTTTCGGCACGGCGCCGACTACTCCATCGACCATTTGTCCATCTTTAAATATGCCCAATGTCGGGATGCTCATGATTCCATAGCGTGCCGCTGTCTCATTGTTTTCATCGGTATTCAACTTCACGAACTTAAATTTTCCTTCATACTCGTTTGCTAATTCTTCAACAACGGGTGCGACGATACGGCATGGACCGCACCACGGCGCCCAAAAGTCAACAAGTACCGGAATATCCGATTGGAGAACTTCCTTTTGAAATGTAGCATCAGTTCCGTTAATTACATTTTTACTCATAGTTACATTACTCCTTTCAATTATATTTTTTCGCGGTTTCTTCCGGCGTCAACGGTATCCGGCCGGCAGGCTCAATCCGATAGGAATGACTGAGCTTTACGGTCGGCTGGACCATTGCAGAAACACCACAGTATTTTGTTGTTGATAATTTAATTGCTTTTTCGATTTCATTTGAATTCAAATCATCACCATAAAACACATACTCCATATGCACTTCGGTGAATATCCTCGGATGCTCATCACGTTCGATTGCCCGGAGGTATACTTCATAATGTTTCAGGTCGACGCGTTTTTTCTGCAATATGGATACCACATCGCTTGAGGTGCATACGCCAATTGCAAATAATAAAAGTTCTTTCGGGCTCGCACCTGCTCCATGTCCTCCCCCTTCTGGCTTCGTATCC
>PWJF01000374.1 GCA_003560935.1 Ignavibacteriales bacterium | reverse complement strand
TTTAATGAAGCGATCTTAAAAGTAAAAAAAGAATTCGACGGTAATGTTTCGATTGATAGATATCTCCTCACACAACAGGGGCAAAAATTTATGCAGCATCCGGAAGTGGTTTCACTTCTCAAAGCAAACGGAACCGACATCCTTCCCATCACCACCGTGAATGGTGAGGTGGTGAAGAAGAAGGAATTTCCTTCATATGAAGAGTTGAAAAACTATGTAGAGAATTCTTCAAACGGTGAATAATCTATTCTACCACTGAGTAACTAAAACACAATTTTTTTCTTAATTAATATATCAGTAAGAGGAATACCTATGCAGCAGACACAGTATATCTTTTTCTCCGGCAAGGGCGGTGTCGGTAAAACAACTATGGCATGCGCCACCGCCGCACATCATGCAAAAGAAGGCAAAAAAACGCTTATCATTACAACCGATCCTGCATCGAATCTCGCAGATGTTTTCGAAACGGAAATCGGTCATAAAATCACACCACTCGGTATTGAAAATCTCTGGGGAATGGAAATCGATCCCGATAAAGCAACGGAAGAATACCGGGAACGAATCCTCCAGCCAATGCGCGAGGTGATGCCCGATAACGTAATGACGGTGCTTGAAGAGCAGTTCAATTCACCCTGTACGACCGAAATTGCATCGTTCGACAGATTCGTGGATTTTATGACCGCCGATGCTTCCGACAACGGAACACCTTACAACGTCGTAATCTTCGATACGGCACCGACGGGACATACAATTCGCCTCCTCGAACTGCCCGTCAACTGGAGCAAACATATCGAAGAAAGCGCACGGGGAAGCGGCAATACGTGTATCGGTCCGGTTGCAACCATTCAGGAAAATAAAAAGAAATACGACGAAGCGACCAGATTACTGGGCGATACCGAACATACAAAGTTCATTTTCGTTTTACAGGCCGAGGAGACCTCGCTGTATGAAACACGCCGTGCATCGGATGAGCTGAAAACAATCGGCGTAAAAAATATCGAACTCATTGTAAACGGTATTCTACCGGAAGAAGTGTGCGAACATCCATTCTTCAAGAGCCGCTATGAGATGCAGCAAAAATATTTAAAGAAAATTGAGAAGATGTTCCCCGTGCCGCAGCGACGGATGTTTCAGCGCGACGGTGAGATTAAAGGATTACGTGCAATTCAGCACATTGCGATCGATCTGTTCCCTCAGAACGGTGTCTCTCCACAGTATAGATTGGGAGATGGAGAGGATAGAGAATCAATCACAATACAGAAAGATGATTCTGACTCGATCATCGATCTCATCAAGCCGAATGGACGAACGAAATCCATCTTTTTCACCGGCAAAGGGGGAGTAGGGAAGACTACGATATCCTGTGCCGCTGCCTATTATATCGCATCGCAGGGATATAAAACATTGTTGCTTACGACCGACCCCGCTTCGCATATAGGCGAGGTGCTCGATCAGAAAATCGGAGATACAATACAAGCGGTAGAAGGTGTGGATAATCTCTTTGCCGTTATGATCGATCAGGAAAAAGCCGTTGAAGAATACAAAAAGCGGATCCTCGACGATGCAAAGAAAAAATACAATTAAGATATGCTGATAGCGATGCGTGAGGAGCTTGAATCACCCTGCACAGAAGAGATGGCTGCCTTCGATAAATTCGTGAGCTATGCGGAGAGCGACGACTACGACGTTATCGTCTTCGATACCGCGCCGACGGGTCATACGCTTCGTCTGCTCGAGCTGCCGTTTGATTACGACCAGCAGGTCGGTTTGATGGTAGCAACCAACGAACAAAGCGAAGCGGTGAAATCGGATACGAAAAAGCGGTTTGAACGCATAATCGCACGAATGAAAGATCCGCAGCAATCCGTTTTCATCTTCGTAGTTTACCCTGAATCGACGCCAGTCGTCGAAGCATACCGTGCGATGCTCGACCTGAAAGAAGCGGGTATCGATACGCAATTTGTTGTGGCTAATCAGGTGTTACATCCCGGGTACTGCACCAACGACTTTTTCATTCGTCGCCGGAAGATGCAGGAAAAATATCTCGGTGAGATACGCAGCCGGTTTAACGTGCCGGTAACCATTATGCCGCTGCTTGAGACGGAGATACGTGGGTTGGAGATGGTGAAAAGGGCGGCTGACGATTTGTTTGATTTTGCGAAAACCACGGAGGAACGGAGTGCACAGAGTTACACGAAGAATTAAAAAATCGTTATGTTAAAATTTCTCACCTACAATTATTGGAGGATTTTAGAAATGATGGAAAAAATGATGGAATTCATGATGCGGAATTTGAGCAAAGAGGAGAAGCTGAAAATGATGGAGAAGATGATGGAAAAATTTCTTGCTGATTTAACCGTTGAGGATAAAAAGAGGATCATGGAAACTATGATGCCCAGGATGATGGAAAATTTTAATATGATGGATATGTGTCGTAAGATGATGACTCAAAATTAACAATAACACAAAATCATAAAGCAGTAAAAAAGTACCATGATATACGATTATAAATGTAGACAATGCGGCGAAGTATTTGAAGTGTGGGCAACGTTATCCGAAAAGGAAAAAGGATTACAACCCGAGTGCCCAAAATGTCAATCAAAAGAAACAAAACAGATGATGGGTGCATTGAGTATCGGCGGCGGGAGTACGAAAAGCGGCGGTAATGGCGGTGGAATACCGCCGCCGGTGTGCGGTCCCGGTGCCGGATGTTGTTGATTTTGTAACCACGGAGGCACGGAGTACACGGAGGGAAAAAATTAATGAACTCCGTGAATCTCTGTGTCCTCTGTGCCTCCGTGTTAAAGAAAAAGAAGTTTACATATGAAGAAAAATATTAAAGTAAGAATATTCGCGCCGCCGCCCGGTGAATGTGCCGGCAATAATACCTGGCAATCGGCTGTATCGATGATCGGGAAGAAGCTGCAGAAACGGTACGGTGAGAATGTTGAAACAGAATTTATAGAACTGTTCTCACCGGAGTCGTTTAATTATCCCGGCATTATGGAGCTTGTTCAAACAGGTGATCAACAGCCGCCGTTCATCACCGTGAACGAACGGCTGGTTCACAGCGGCGGAAAGATTTCCGAGCGTGCGATTCGTGAGGGGATAGATACTGTAATCCAAAATACATGAAATATAACATATCGAGTTCATGAAAGAATTATTAAAACATGCCATTTTCGCACTGGATTTATCCGAATCGAGCGAAATTATAGTAGAATGCCTGCCCTATTTTAAGAAATTGGGGACAGAGAAAATAACATTATTCACCTCAATTTCAGTACCGTATCCGGGTGGACTGTCGGAAAAGAGTGAAACACGAATGAAAGAAACAATGGAAAGCTATAGGTCTATTGTAGAGAAGCAAGGATATACCGTATCTTCTGAAGTTCGCTTTAACATTAACAGCTATGCACCCAGAGAAATTATTGATGGGGCTACGGACCACAAAGCCGATTATCTTATAATCGGAAACAGGGGACACAGCAAGGTGCACGATCTTCTTCTCGGCAGCACGGCATCGGAAACAATGCAGCGATCCCACCTGTCGATATATCTCATAAAAATAAATGCTACCCATGAAAAAGAACTGGAAGACCGGAAACTATATTGTGCCCGGGCGTGCCGCGATTCGCTGAATCATATTCTCTATGCAACCGACTTTTCGGAAACAGCGGAACGGGCATTCAAAACGCTGCGGGATATTACTGGGCAACACTCGGAGCGGATAACCCTTTTTCACGTTCAATCTAAGGGGAGGATCGGGACGGATGATCCCCAAAAACTTGAGGAGTTTAACGCGATCGACCGTGAACGGCTCGAAAAACGTAAAAAAATATTGCAACAAAATACCGACGCCGAGATTGATATCAAAATAAGCTACGGTTCCACGGCGCATGAAATACTCCGTGAAGCCGATGAATCGAAAGCAACTTTGATTATGATGGGAAGTCAGGGGCGCGGCTATGTCCGGGAGCTCTTTATCGGCGGCGTCGCCTACAAAGTGATGCGCGGGAGTAAAATACCGGTATTCATAGTTTCCGCTCAACGGGAGTAGTAAATAGTATATCCCTTCAAAATAATGCCATCAATAAAATTGTAAAAAAACAGTAGAAAGGATTTTTTGTAACGTGACTTCAGTTGTACTGGCAGTATCAATTTTTATTATAACACTTGTGCTGGTAATATGGCAGCCGCGTGGATTATCCATCGGCTGGTCGGCTACGATAGGCGCCGTTCTTGCACTTGGTGCCGGTGTCGTCAGCTTCAATGATGTGGTTATCGTAACGGGAATTGTTTGGAATGCAACGCTCACCTTTGTGGGAATTATTATCATATCGCTTGTCCTTGACGAGATCGGTTTTTTTGAATGGGCAGCGCTCCATATGGCACGGTTTGCAAACGGTAACGGGATACGGATGTTTATTTTTATCTCGGTACTGGGTGCAATTGTAGCGGCGTTATTTGCAAATGACGGAGCAGCGCTTATTCTCACGCCAATCGTACTCGCTATGGTCAGGGCATTGCGGTTTGAAGAACGTATGATCCTGCCGTTTGTTATGGCAAGCGGGTTTATTGCAGATTCTACTTCATTACCTTTAGTTGTCAGCAATCTCGTGAATATAGTTTCAGCCGACTTTTTCGGTATCGGATTTCTTGAATATGCCTCACGTATGATCGTGCCGGGTATATTCGCGTTGATCGGTAGTATCATTGTTCTGTATCTGGTATATCGAAAAGATATACCGAAAACCTATTCTCTTGAAAATTTGAAAGTACCTACTGATGCCATACGCGATGCAAGAATGTTTCGCTGGTCATGGGTAATTCTTGCAGTACTCTTAACCGGTTATTTTGTCGTCGAATTTATTCATCTCCCGGTGTCGCTCGTCGCCGGATCGGTTGCTATAGTATTCCTATCGATGGGATTGAAGAGTCCGGCTGTCGATACCCGCAAGGTGATAAAAAACGCACCGTGGGCTATCGTTATATTTTCGATCGGAATGTATGTTGTTGTGTATGGTTTACAGAATGTTGGGTTGACCGGTCAATTGGCACGCGTTATTCAATACGGAGCCGATCAGGGTG
>PWJF01000002.1 GCA_003560935.1 Ignavibacteriales bacterium | reverse complement strand
TGATGAGCAGGCCGGTACATCCCTTGCTCGTACTCTGCAGCGAATGGATGCGCTCACTCAGCAACTCGAATCGGGAGAAGGAACGCTCGGACAAATCATGCAGGATACCGTTCTATACGCGTCGCTCCGCAACAGTACGGAGCGTATCGATCGGCTGCTTACGCATGTCGAAAGCGGAGAAGGGATGCTCGGTAAGTTGATTATGGATGAAAAGTTTGCACAAAGTGTGACGTCGCTTATCGACCAGACGGACGGATTCCTGCACAACGTACAGAACAAAGGGACGACGGCTCGCCTTTTAAGTGACGACGCTTTATATACAGAGCTTATCTCGTTAACCAAATCAATGCGTTCACTTTTAGTTGACTTGCAGGAGAATCCCAAACGGTATGTTACGTTCAGGGTATTTTAAATTCACGACTGTCGTCAGTACCGGAAATGTCACGAAGATGACAATTCGGGTTAGCGATTCGGTGAAATTGGTCTATTCTCAAAGATGACGCGGGAATGTCAAGTACCTGACGGAATAAGTCATGATGATTAGCGTAATTTGAAAATAGAATTAAAATTTAACTCATGTATTTTCTCAAAAATGGATCGCGAGGTAGAATTATGAAAGCCAAAAATAAAGCTTCCGGGTATTCGATGTTCCGGTTGATTATCGGATTATTGTTACTGACCTCCTGGGTTGTACCCGATCTTTCGGGACAATATTTCGGGCGGAATAAAGTTCAATACGACAATTTCGATTTTCGATTTATACAGACCGAGAATTTCGATATCTATTATTATCCCGAAAAAGAGGACGCAATCATGGATATCGGCAGGATGACCGAACGATGGGATCATCGCTTATCACAAGTGTTTCAGCATGAATTTGATGAGCGAAAGCCGATTATCTTTTATGCGGACGATGCAGATTTTCAACAAACAAATGTTATCTCGAGCTTTATCAGTCAGGGGGTCGGCGGTGTAACCGAGGGGATGAAGAACCGGATTGTCATGCCTATGAGCGGCGTGTATTCGGGAACGGATCATGTGTTGGGTCACGAACTTGTGCACGTATTCCAGTTTGATATTGCAATGCGGGATACAGACCGTTTTCGATTGCAGAACCTACCGTTATGGTTTATAGAGGGAATGGCGGAATACCTGACGCTCGGGCGGGATTACCCTCTCACGGCAATGTGGCTCCGCGATGCAGTCTTACGGGATGATTTCCCGACGATAAAAAAACTTACCCGTGAACCGTTCCGCTATTTCCCGTATCGATTCGGACATGCATTCTGGGCATATGTTGGCGCTACGTGGGGAGATGATAAAATTCATCGACTATACAGGAACGCGGGAAACGGGGGAATGGAATTTGCTTTTCAACGGGTATTAGGTGTTACGACTGAGGAGTTCTCAGAGCAATGGAAGCAAGCTGTAATAGATGAATATGCACCGGTCATTGGGGATCGAAACAATCCCCGCGAATCGGGAGATCTCATACTTGCATTGGAAGTCGATGCCGGTAATATGAACATCGGGCCGGCTGTAAGTCCCGATGGTGAACTCGTGGCATTTCTCTCCGAACGGAATCTATTTGCCATTGAAATGTTCCTTGCTAATGCGCGTACGGGAGAGGTACAGAAAAGATTGTTCAGCGCCGAGAGCGACTCTCATTTCGATGCCTTACGCTTTATTAATTCCGCCGGAGCATGGTCACCCGACGGTAAAGAACTTGCATTTATTGTATTTACCAGAGGTGAAAACAGGGTTGCAGTTATGGATGTCGAGAGCCGCCGCATTACACGAGAATTGCCGATACAGGGGGTCGGCACCGTCTCCAGTATGTCGTGGTCACCCGATGGGGAATACCTTGCACTTGCTGGTATGTACGGAGGTATTAGCAATCTGTATAAAATACATGTTGAAACAAAAGAGGTGACACAATTGACCGATGACCGGTTTACCGTTCTCCATCCCGCATGGTCACCTGACGGTACACGGATTGCGTATGTTACGGAGCGTCCCGAAGATACCGACTTTGATAAGCTTCATTATGGTAAGGTTCACATAGCATTATATAATGTGGAAAACGAAACTATCGAAAGACCGTCACTCTTCCATGGTGCGACTCAGACTAATCCGCAATTCAGTCCGGACGGTAATGAGCTATATTTTATTGCCAATCCCGATGGCGTCAGCAACCTGTACTGGTATTCATTTGTTACCGATGAGATTGTTCAATTGACCAATACAGCGACGGGAATATCCGGTATAACGTTATTGTCGCCCGCTTTGTCCGTAGCTCGTGAAACGGGGCGGATATTATTTTCGGTTTTCGAAAAGGGTAATTACCATGTATATGGAATCGAGCCGGAAGCAATTGAACCTCAAATCGTAGAACGTTCCGAGAAATCTTTCGCGTACAACGGGTATTTACCGCCGTCCGATGCGGTCGGTCAAGGTATGGTTGAAAATTATCTGTCGGATGTGCAGGGAGGATTAGTGGTGACAAAAGAATTTCCGGCACAAGATTACTCAGCCCGATTAGAGCTTGATTTTATCGGTTCGACCGGTGTCGGTGTGTCGGTAGGAGGTCCGTTCGGTACCGGAGTGTTCGGTGGTGCAAGCTTTTTCTTCAGCGATATGCTCGGTGATCACAATTTGTTCACGGCGATTCAAGCCCAGGGTTCGTTCAGAGATATAGGCGGCACGGTCGCTTATACGAATTTGTCCAGCAGGTTCAACTGGGGAGCTTCCCTGAGCAGAATTCCTTTCTTATCCGGGTTTACATATCTGGAACAAACCGATCAGGGACCCGTAGTGAATCGCCGGTTGGACCGAATGTTTATCAACCGGGCCCAGTTGCTCGGTCATTATCCGTTTAATGTACACCGGCGGTTGGAGATCAGGGGAGGTTTCACCCATATTGCATTTCGGTTTGAAGAAGAGCGATTCTTACCGGGGGAGCTTGGACAGCGGCGAGGCAGCGAAACTCAGTTAGTCGACAGCCCCGATCCGTTGAATTTGTTTGAAACCTCCATTGCGTATGTAGGGGATACATCATTCTTCGGATTTACGTCGCCCGTACGCGGTGAGCGGTTCAGATTAGAAGCGTCCGGTAATTTAGGCTCGATTCAGTTTTATCAACTTGTTGCCGATTACCGGCGTTATCATCAGGTCGCACGCAATCTCACATTTGCGGTCCGCGGTATGCATATAGGCCGGTATGGTCCGGATTCCGATGATCGAATACTTACGCCGATCTTTTTAGGACAGCCCCAATTTGTACGAGGGTATAATATATTCTCATTGCGTGCAGGTGAGTTTGGTCAAATGGGACATCTGTTGTTGGGAAGCAGAATCCTTGTGGCAAATGCCGAGGCCCGAATACCGTTGTTCGGGTTCGATCGGTTTGGGGTCTTTAATTTCCCGTTCTTGCCGACCGAGTTATCGTTCTTTGTCGACGGCGGTTTGGCGTGGGATAGCGATCGCTCCCCGGTATTCAGCTTTCAAGAACAATCGCCGGAGCAAATTCCCATATTTAGTGCCGGCGTGAGCACCCGCTTTAATCTCTTTGGTGCGTTAATTATTGAAGCATTTTATGTTCAGCCGTTCCAGCGACCCGATCGCGGTGCTCATATCGGTTTCCAGCTTTCGCCGGGATGGGAATTATAATAATGATGAGCGGTATTGAGCACAGTTCAGTAAGGAGACATATACTCTGATGAAATTGGCTGTGAAAGAAAGAGAGTTCGTGACAACAACAATGAAACACATTACTTCACTCTACAATTATGCACTGTGTCTTACAAAAAACGAGAGCAAGGCAAAAGAGCTACTCAAGAAGACGTATGCATTAGCTTCGAATCAATTCGGAGATTTCCGGGATAAAACGAATATACGGTTACGGTTATTCCGGATTATGAAGGATTGTAACTATTATCATAACCATAATGGAGTGAAAGTTGTAGAGAGTGGTGTTTCATTCAGGTACGATTTCGATCCTAATGATATTCGCTTGGTACTCGAACGGAATCTCACGAAAGATGATCTGTGGTGGTTGCTTCAAAATCTTCCGGAAAATTTCAGAACTGTAATTTATCTAAAAGATGTGGAAGGATTTAGTTATGAGGAAGTGAGTGAGTTTTTCAACGTCTCAATCGGTACCGTTCGGTCGCTCATTCATAACGCCAGGCGCGCGCTGGGATTGAAGCTGGTTCAATTTGCAAAAGAAGTGGAGGCAGAAACCGTAGGATGATGAATAATAGTATTTACAATTGTGTGAGCTAACGTATGATGGAGGGATCAGAATGAAAGCGCTAATTTTTATTCTCACGATTTTTCTTATGGGGTGTGGCACATCTTCGGGTACTAAGTCGTATAGCGACAGGCAAGCGATTAGTGGAGTTATCACCGAACAAACATTAATTCGGGGTTTTGAAAGACTGGCACAGTCCGGGTATTTTGCTAATACGCAAATGACTAATATAACCGGCAGTAGATTAAGATGGGTTAGTGATTGGAATTACTTTGCACATTCAAGAATTGATGAGGAGGATATCGATAGAGGTATTTTTGATGCACGCAGCCGTTTACATATAACAGCAGCAGCAAGGAATAGAAACCAGCTCGACCCGCGGCGTACAAACATGTATGGTACTGTCAGGGTTCATATAGAATTTCAAGTTAGAACGGAGAACAACCCGAATTTTCATACTGTAGATTTATACGGATACCATAAAGAGGAATGGAAGAGAGTTTCATTTTCCTTAAATAGTTTACTTAGTTCAGGCGTGCAGTTTTATTAGGTTGATGTCATGTGTCATCTATCTGACGGATATCGAATACGGAGGGTTGTAAATTAGTTCCGTAAAAAATAAGTAATGCTTTAAATCCAAAATAATTAAAGGAGAAATTAAATATGCAACTCACGCGCAAAACAGCAATCGCAGCGGCAATTGCCGGCATAATTGGTACGATCGTTTTTGATCTCGTCGGTTTTATCGCTATGGGACAATGGTGGGATATCCCGGCGCTTTTAGCGGGTAAGATCGGTGTGGGATTGTCTGCCGGTGTTCTATTCCATTACGGAAATTGAATTTT
>PWJF01000419.1 GCA_003560935.1 Ignavibacteriales bacterium | reverse complement strand
TTACAGATGGGGAACCGTTACTGCAAAGTCTCGAATTGCTCTTACACACATCGCGTGACATTCCGACGGTACGATTCGTCGATATCGGCGGGGGATTTAAGGTACGGTATCATGAAGAAGATTCTGAAACCGACATAGACATGGTAGGAAACCGGATATGCAGCTATTTCGACTCCTTTTGCGAAGAGAACGACCGCGCACTCCGGCTCATACTTGAACCCGGTAAATACCTCGTTTCGGAGGCGGGCTTTTTGTTGACGACGGTACAATCGATTAAACATAACGATGATAAAATTATCGTTGGAACCGACACGGGTATGAATCATCTTATCCGTCCGGCATTGTACGATGCCTATCATGAAATACTGAACGCATCAAAAATATCCGGTGAAACTCTCAAAGTTGATGTGGTCGGAAATGTGTGTGAGTCCGCCGATGTGCTGGGAAAGAATATACATGTCACACATCCGGAGATCGGAGATGTATTGTGTATAAAAAACGCCGGTTCATACGGATATTCGATGGCATCGATGTATAACGCGCATATGCTTCCTGCAGAAGTCTTGAGCGAGGGAACGTCCGTACGTTTAATCCGGCGCCGTCAGAAATTAGAGGATTTGCATTTTCTGGATGCAGGATCGTGAAGCATAAAACCGCCATAAAACCTACGCGCGTAGTCCGGATCAACAAATCAAAACCGGATCTCGATGCGATCAACGAAGCCGCTCGACTGCTGCGGGCGGGCGAGCTCGTTGCATTTCCGACGGAGACGGTGTACGGACTCGGAGCTAACGGATTGAACGCAACCGCAATCGGGAAAATATTTCGTGCAAAGAACAGGCCTCCCGATAATCCGCTCATTTTACATGTCGGGTACAAGAAAGATATCGATAGATACGGACGCGATATATCGACGGCGGCAAAAAAGCTTATACGCGCATTTTGGCCCGGCCCGTTAACCGTCATAGTCATGAAGAGAAAGAAAATTCCTGCTATTGTTACCGGCGGTCTCGACACGGTCGCCGTTCGAATGCCCGATAATAAAATTGCATTGTCGCTTATTAGAAAAGCGGGTGTGCCTGTAGCAGCGCCGAGTGCCAATGTTTCGGGTAAACCGAGCCCGACGAAGGCGGCGCATGTCTATAATGATATGTACGGCAAGATCGAATTGATACTTGACGGCGGTAAAACCGAGGTCGGGATTGAATCGACGATTGTAGATTGTTCGGTTAGCCCTCCGGTAGTGCTCCGCCCGGGCAAAATAAGCCGCCGGCAGATAGAGCGTGTCATTGGTATTGTCGATATTTATTTGTATAATAATCAATCGGTTCACATAAAACCGAAATCTCCGGGAACAAAATACCGGCATTACGCACCGGACGCTGAACTTGTACTTGTCGAGGGCGAGCCGCCGGCTATTAAAGAAACGATAGATGCATTGATCCGGCAGTATCAAGTTCAAAAGAAACGAATCGGTATTCTCGGATTTTTTCCCGGACATGATTATACTATCCGAAAGAATGAATCGCATGTAAATCTCGGTTTACATGCGCATACTGTGAGCAGGCATCTATTTGCAGCGCTGCGAAGTTTTGATGAGCAGGGAGTCGATATGATTCTTGTAGAAGGTTTTCCGTCGGGTGGCCATGCCATTATGAACAGATTACGAAAAGCTGCTTCGGAGATAATTATTGCACACAGTTGAGAATGGAGTTGTACCATGATGCTTGATCCTCTCTACACTATTGCAATTTTCGGCGTGTGGGGAGCAGTGTTGATATTTTTAATGTACCTGTACCTGAAGCAGAGAAACCGGGAACGGCAGAGTATGGACAGTAGTGACGCGAACAGACAAACGACAAACGAGGCCGGACAAATCACCGGACACGCACACCGGGGTGTTTCCTATCTTGAACAAATACTCAACAACATCGATATTATCATTTTTACCATCGATGCAAAGGGAATATTTACGTTAAGCGAAGGGAGAGGATTACATAGTATCGGTCTTAGTAAAGATCAGGCGGTCGGACGGTCAATCTTTGAGATCTACAAAGGCAATAAAGAAATTCTCGGAACCATCCGGCGCGCCCTGAACGGTGAATCGTTTACGGCAACCGTTAGAGAATCGGGACGGATGTTTCAAACACACTATAACCCTGTTTATCAAGAGGGCGAAGTCGTCGAAGTCACCGGTGTTGCATTTGATATTACCGAACATCAGAAAGCTAAAGACCATCTCTATGAATCCGAGGAACGCTTCCGTATACTTGCCGAAAATATTCCCGGCGTCGTTTATCTGTGTAAAAACGACGACCACCACTCCCTTATATATATCAACGAACATATTCAAGCGCTTACCGGATATTCAATCCTGGATTTTGAGGACGGTTCAATATCGCTGATGCAATTAATACATCCCGATGACCGACAGGATGTTACGCAACATATTGACGAAATGCTGGGAGCACAAAAACCGTTCGAAATTTCGTACCGGATGAAACATAAGGACGGTCGATGGAAATGGGTAAGCGAGATCGGGGTTGGGGTATACCGTGAAAATCAACCGGTCATGCTTGAGGGATTCATCACCGATATAACCGATCATAAGATAATAGAAAACGCGTTATTGGAAAGCGAGGAAAAACTGCGCAAAATAGTCGAGAAATCCAACGATGCAATCTATGTTATCCAGGGGAAGCAGTTCGTTATGGTCAACGAAAAGTTTCTCGATATATTCGGTTATACGGCGGGCGAAGTAATGTCTACGGGTTTTACATTCATGAAACTGCTCGATGAAGATAGCATCCCTCTGATCGAAGAACGGCGGAAAAAGCGCGAACGCGGAGAAGAAGTATCGGACAGGATTGTGTTCGTAGGGAGAAACAAGGACAGGAAAAAGATTCATCTCGAAGCCAGCCTTGCGACTATCGAGTGGGAAAGAAAACCTGCGGTGCTCGGAATTTTACGCGATGTTACCTCGCAAAAACACCTTGAAGAGCAATTACGCCATTCACAGAAAATCGAAGCGGTCGGCAGACTTGCGGGCGGGCTGGCACACGACTTCAATAATATCCTGACCGCTATCAGCGGATATGCGGCGCTGGTCGCTACAAAGATTACCGATGAACAGGCCAAAGCGAATGTTAGTGAGATTATAACCGCTTCCGATAGAGCGACAAAGTTAATACAACAGCTTCTGGCATTCTCACGACGCCAGGTTGTTAAACCGATTCCGGTCGATCTTAACGCGATTATTAATGCGATGGATTCTCTTTTACACAGGGTCGCCGGTGAAACTGTTGAACTCCATACCTATTTTGAAGAGTCGCTTGGCACTATTGAAATCGATCCGGCCCTGGTCGAACAGGTGATAATGAATTTGATCATCAATGCCCGCGATGCTATGCCCGACGGAGGTGTTTTAAGCGTCGAAACATTTAATACGGAGCTAAGCGCCGATTACGGCGATACACATCCGGATGTTGTGCCCGGTAAATACGTTGCCATCGCAATCAGCGATACGGGTAACGGTATCGCCGAAGATATCCGGGATCAGATATATGAACCGTTCTTTACCACGAAGGAGAAAGGGAAGGGAACCGGGCTCGGTCTTTCAACAGTATACGGGATCGTTAAGCAAAGCGGCGGACATATCTGGTGTTACAGTGAAGTCGCGCGGGGAACAACCTTTAAAATATATTTCCCCCGTGTCGATAAAGAGGTTAAAGTGCCGCTGAAAAAAGATCCGGCATTGATCGAGGAAGTACCGAAAGGAAAGAACGAGACTATTTTAATCGCGGAGGATGAAGACTCGGTACGGCGATTCTGCAGCAACGTATTATCCGACCTCGGCTATACAATACTACAGGCAAAGGATGGAATGGAGGCGCTTCAGATCTCACAACGGCATTCGCACAATATCGACCTGTTGGTAACAGATATTATGATGCCCGGTCTGAATGGAAGAGAGTTAGCCGATAGATTGGTTAAAGAAAGAAAATCGATAAAGGTTATTTTTATATCGGGATATACCAACCATGTAGTAATAAACCGGGGCATAATCGATTCCGGCCTCGCCTTCATACAAAAACCGTTCACTCCGAAAACACTCGGTATACGCGTCCGTGAAGTTCTGGACAGAAAGCAAAACGGCAAATCGTGATCCTTTAAAACACCAGATCAAATATATCCCTTACCCCGATCGTCTCTATCGCATAGAACGGCTCTCCGTACTGAACACCGATACGATTACCGTAATACCGTGCACGCGTTTCGATAAATTGCATGAAGTCCGGCCGGCTCAACAATGTCTCGGGATCGTCGCTCTCCGGGTTATGAAATTGAGACGCATATGCCTCGATCGCTTCCATTCGTATATCATACACATCGGAGATGTCGACGATAAACGTCGGCTCGAATTCGTATTTTTGCATATAGTGAAAACATATCCCTGGGCGATGAGCTTCGAGCACCGTGCCGTCTTCTTCTTCGGTGGGAATTTTCTTCAAGCCGGAATAAAACCAGGCATCCCGTGCCAGACGGTGAGCGCGCTCGTGGTCGGGATGGCGCTCCAACCAATGTGGGATAAGCAATATTTCAGGACGGTATTTTCTGATGACCCGTATAAGCCGGACTTTATTAATATGACCGGTAGTGAATCTACCGTCATAAAATTTTAAATTTTCTCTGACCGAAAGCCCGAGAATCTTCCCCGCTTTGTCGGCTTCCTGTAAACGAATTTCCGCCGTCCCGCGGGTACCCATCTCTCCCTGAGTCAGGTCGACGATGCCGACCTTTTTTTCACGTTGTGCAAGTTTAGCCAATGTTCCGCCGCAGGAGAGTTCTATATCATCGGGATTTGCCGCAATGGCAAGTACGTCGAGTTTCATGGTTTTAGTCTCTTGTTTTATATCCATTTCCTTCGTCTAAAATAAAACAGTCCCGGTGTTTTTCGTTGTCGTTTTGTCAATCTTCTCATACGCGTGATCGATTCTCAACTTTTTTGCCGAAGAAGTACACGATTCCCAGCATCAATGCAACACCAAAGAACAACGATATCCACGGCGATACGCCGTACGCAGTCGGTATATCGCC
>PWJF01000130.1 GCA_003560935.1 Ignavibacteriales bacterium | reverse complement strand
GAGATTATTAAAACCTCCGAAGTTCTTGCACGATCGGTTGAGGATATTCTGATAAAAGATCATTTCCCCCTGTGTCTTGGCGGCGATCACTCGATGGCGATCGGAAGCATTGCGGGAATAGCTTCATATTGCCGTAAGAAAAAAAAAGAATTAGGCGTCATCTGGATAGATGCACATGCCGATATGAATACCGATGAGACAACACCCTCCGGAAATATTCACGGAATGCCGCTCGCTGCCGCTGTCGGCATGGGAGATCACTCGCTAACGAAATTCTACGGTATCTGTCCGAAAGTTAAACCGGAGAATGTCGTAATTATCGGTGCGAGAAACGTCGATCAGGGTGAACGTGAACTTATTCGGAAATCAGGTGTTATTGTATATACGATGACGGATATCGATCGTCAGGGAATTCATACAATCATTTATAAGACTTTAAAACAGTTTCAAAAAAGTGTGGATCATATACATGTAAGTTTTGACCTGGATAGTCTTGATCCGGTTATCGCTCCGGGCGTCGGTACGCCGGTCAGAGGGGGATTGAATTATCGTGAAGCTCATTCGCTTATGGAGGCAATTGCAGATTGCGGCTGTATGTCGTCGTTCGATGTTACGGAAGTGAATCCAATATTAGATGATCGGAATAAAAGTGCTGAACTCGCCGTTGAATTAATTGCATCAGCTATGGGACAGAAAATACTTTAAAGGAGTATCTATGCGCAGTGTATTTTTACTTACAGCGATCTTTCTTGTCTTTTTGATGTCGGTCGGTACGGCGACCGGACAGATACCTCTATACCTGGATCAGGACCACGGTCATCCTGACAAGATTGATCCGGTTCATATAACGGATCTAATTAATACAGAAGAATTCATAAATTCCGCCATAGAGAACACGCGAATTCGTAATCCCGAATTGTATCATCGGGTAATGCAAAAAGCCGCAGAGTCGATGTCGGTGGAGGACTATACGGTCGGTGATGAGCGCTCGTTTTTCGTGCTTAAATTCGTAGATCGTCAAGGAGAACGATATACCGAAGGATGGTTCGATGAAGTCGATTTCAGATTGATGACGGTTGGCGAGAAGTCGTATATCTGGGTATCGATAGAGGAGATTGGTAACGGACACGTCACACAAACCGAAGTTGACGCGATTTTAAATGCACTTGAAGACAGCACTCCTCCGATATCTCGTGATCCGAATAAAGGGATCTTTGAATTAGTCGAGGAATATTTCGGGTCTCCTCCGAATTTCGGTCCGAACGGAAAGGAAACAGGCAATGGAAAAACAAATGTGCTGCTTACCGATATAAAAGACGGATGGACGAAAGAGAGCGGGGGTGGCTATATTGCGGGTTTCTTTTTCACCCTCGATCAGGATTTGACCCATAATTTCAGCAATAGAAGCGATATTATTTATATTGATACATATCCCGGTATATATAATCCTTTTCAAAATAAACGCGATCCTTCCCGCCCGCTAAGCACCCTGGCACATGAATTTCAACATCTCGTATTCCATAACTATCGTGGTACAAGTGGGGAAGAAACATGGCTTAACGAAGGACTATCGGAATTTTCCGAAGCTTTTTGCGGTTTCCCGCTGAGAAGTCCGGCTCGATATTTCTCAAATACAAACCGTTCAATGACCGAATGGGCTCCATCGACAACTTCCGATGAAGTATTGCAGGATTATTCGCGTGTCGCCCTATGGACATTATACTTATGGGAACAGCTCGGTGACGATTATATTACCAATTTAGTACAATTACCGAGTTCATTCGGACGTGGTATACAAATTGTAAATCGAGCAGCCGAGGAAGTAGGGTCCGAGTGGAGATTTCCTGAACTTTTCAAGCATTTTAATCTGGCAAATTATATAAAAGATCTCGATGTCGATTCGCGCTATGGATATAACTATTCGTTCGGCGGCAGACCTTCCCCGAAAGATTACTATAACGATCCAAACGTTAACCGGAGCGGTATTCAGATGCCTGCGTATTCATCGTACTTCGTTGAATATACATTCGGTGATAGTCTGGAGATAGAATTTACCTCATCTTCTAATCTCAGGATCAAAGCGATCGAGGTTGGTCGTGATGCAACAAATGTGATTCCTGTATCAATCGGTGAAAGATATATTCAGTATGATTACGGTGAGATATATCGTACTATTATGTTCGTTGTTATAAATCAGAACTCGTCATCCGCAAGTTTTAATTATTCATCAACAGGTGGTTTCAGGTATTATGTAGATGAGTATGCGTTTGATGATGGAGGGCCGAAGATTTTTTCAGGAAACGCAAACTTTTTCAGGTTACCGGGAGGTGAGGAAAATATCGGTGCCGGTTGGGCGGTTAAGTTTAGACCCGAATTCCCGGAGCATCAGTTACTACAGGCACGTATTTTTGCAGCCTTCGGTCAGGAATTTCAGGGAACTGACGTACCTGCAGACGCTCCGAAGTCATTCCGTTTTCATGTGTGGGGTGATAATAACGGACAACCCGGAAATGATTTGATCGAGCCGTTCGTCGTGGAGACAACCCGTGAAAATTTCACCGGTGATTTTATGGATATTGATCTGTACGACTATGAAGAAGAGCTTTCCGATATTCAAGGATCGATCTATATTGGGTTTACACATAATACAGAATATTGGGTTGCTATCGGTATGACTAATTTACTTAATGAGAATCGCACATTTATGTATCATCCGAATAATCCGGATCAATGGGAGCGAATGTTTGATATAACTGCAAGTGACGGTACCCAGCTAAACGGTTGGAACATGATGATGCGCACAGTGTTTGCCGTGTATGATCCCGACCGGCATTTTCCGCAAATACCGGACGATTATGTCCTGGAGCAGAACTTTCCGAATCCATTCAACCAGGAAACGAAAATTCAATACGGTCTATCGAGAGATTCTCAGGTAAAAATAGAAATTTATGACGTGTTGGGGCGAAAGATAAAAACATTGGTAGATGAGTTTAAAGCGGCGGATACATATACCGCTATCTGGGATGCAACCGATCTCCGGGGCAGAGTAGTCAGCTCGGGTGTGTATTACTATCGGTTGATTGCAGGCGGTTCCGCAATAACAAAAAAGATGATTTACGTGAGGTAACAGGTTCGCGGGTGTGCGACGACGCACCTGTCCCTGGAAGGAAGTGGAGAGATATTCGATTGTAAGCTATACGAGATAAAGAGTGCGTCGCACCTATTTATGCGGTTTCATACTTAAACTTCTTCGAATACCGTGCCGTCACCATATACAATACCGGTACGAGAAGAAGGATAACCACCGTTGAGAAGATCATACCGCCAATGACAGCACGTGCAAGCGGTACCCATATCTCGCTTCCCTCACCCATACCGATAGCGAGCGGTAACATCGCAAATATGGTTGTAAACGCCGTCATTAATACCGGGCGCAGGCGGATCTTACTGGCACTGATTACCGCGTCGAAGAGGTCAGTTCCTTTTTCACGCAACTGATTGATAAAATCAACAAGGACAATACCATTATTGACCACAATACCGACAAGAATCACGATCCCCATTAAAGCAGTTACGCTTAATGTAGTGCCGGTGATCAGCAGCATCCACAATACGCCGATTATTGCAAGCGGTATCGAGACAATAATCAGAAACGGATGGAGAAACGATTCAAAGTTTGCAGCCATTACCATATAGACAAGTACCGACGCGACAAGGAATGCGATAGTCAAATAGAAAAACGATTCCCGCATATCTTCCGCAACGCCGCCGATCTCATATCGCATATCGCCCGGCATCTCGATATTCTGCATTTCTATATTAATATCACTGACAACGCTCCCGAGATCCCGTCCGCTTACGGAAAGTGATATGACTGCCATACGTTGTTGATCTTCCCGCTGGATACTGAACGGTGCAACGTCCCTTCGTATTTCTGCTATTGCTTTCAACGGGATACGCATGTTCGGTCCCATTGTAATGAGCAGGTTTTCAAGGATGTCAACGTTCTGGCGAAATTCTCTAGGGAGGCGCACGACGACATCATAATCTTCGCCTGCTTCATTATAAAACGATGCAACCGTTCCCTGGATGCTGCTATATACTACATCGGAAACCGCTATCGTTCGTAATCCGTACCGTGAAAGGCGGTCGCGGTCGATATCGACGCGTAATTCCGGTAGACCGCCTTCAAGAGGAGATCTGACATCCACAACGCCCGGGATTTCGCGGATTCGTTCCATCGCATTCTTACTTATTGAACGTAATTGCTCCAGTTCATACCCGAATATCTTGACTGCAACATCTTCCCCCATACCGGCCATACCTTCTTCCTGAAAATAAAATTCCTGGATGCCCGGAATTGTTTCGATGTATTCCCGGATTTGGCCCTCAATCTCAAATTGGGTGCGGTTCCGGTCCCGGCGATTGACAAGTTCAAGGCGTATACCCGCCGTATGACTTCCCCGGCCCTGTATTCGTGCAAGCGGTCCGCCGGCCACACCAACTGTAGAATTTAAAACTTTTTTTTCGGGTAGATTGTCGGTTATATATCGTTCGATTTGCCGTACTATGTCATCGGTAACATGGAGCGCCGTTCCTTCCGGCGTTTCGATATTGAAACTTATTGATCCGGTATCGGTGTCGGGGAAGAAATCTGTTCCAATAAACGCGAGTATTCCCATTGAAGCAACGAATATAACGACTGCTGCCCCTATGGTGATTTTCTTATGTCCCAATACCCAGCGTAGTACGTGTTCATAATTCGTACGAAGCGATTCGAACCATTGTGTAACTCGTTGAGCGATTTTCGACGGCCCCGAGCCCGGTGCTTCCGTCACCGCTACGCCGTTCATTTTCAAGAACCGTGACGCCAATAGGGGTATTAACGTTAATGCAACGAGTAATGCTATTGTGATAGAAAAGCTGATCGTCACCACCATATCGCCGAACAATTCGCCGGCAATTCCCGGAACAAACAACACCGGTATAAATACTGCAAGCGTCGTCAGAGCCGATGCCGTGATCGCTTTTGCCACCTGGGTTGAACCGTCGATCGCGGAATTCATCCTGTCGCCGCCTTCTTCCCGTAAGCGGAAAATATTCT
>PWJF01000117.1 GCA_003560935.1 Ignavibacteriales bacterium | reverse complement strand
CATGGGTGCATGGATGCATGATTGTACGAATGGATGAATGGTTGATTGACAAAGAAATAAATTTAATTAACGAGTGTTTTTATGAACGCAATAACGGTAGAAAACCTAACAAAGAAACTCGGTGATTTCACTGCTGTCGATAGTTTCAGCTTCGATGTAAAGAAGGCCGAGATATTCGGATTCCTCGGTGCAAACGGAGCGGGGAAGACCACCGTCATTAAAATGCTCTGCGGTTTACTGACCTCCACATCGGGAAAGGCGACCGTTGCAGGATTTGATATCAACGCTCAATCTGAAAGCATTAAACGGAATATAGGCTATATGTCACAGAAGTTCTCGCTTTATGAGGATCTTACCGTGATGGAAAATCTGAATTTCTTCGGTGGCGTATATGGATTAAAAAACCGTGTGTTAAAAGACCGTATCGATTGGGCGGTTGAGATGGCGGGATTGAGGGGTAGGACATCGTCGCTGACCGGACCGCTGCCCGTTGGATGGAAGCAGCGACTTGCACTCGGTTGTGCTTTATTGCACCGTCCGCAGATCGTTTTTCTCGACGAACCGACCGGCGGAGTCGATCCCCTCTCGCGGAGAAGATTCTGGGATCTTATTCATACGCTTACCGACGAAGGGACAACAGTATTTGTGACGACGCACTATCTCGATGAAGCTGAATATTGCAATACGATCATGCTCATTCATGCCGGAAAGATAGTTGCCGGCGGCAGTCCCCGTCAGTTGAAAACCGAGCACATTCGCTATCCGATGCTGGAAGTAAACTGCACCGACATTATTGAAGCATTGGGTGAATTACAGCAGCAGGATTGGGTGATCGAGTCGTCGGTTTTCGGTACGCTCCTACATGTGAGCGTCGGGGATGAAGAAAAGCACCGTCCGCTCATTAAAGATGTGCTCTCGGCGAAGGGAATAGAGGTACTTCGCATCGACCGAATTGTCCCGTCGCTTGAGGATGTATTTATTCATCTTGTAGACAGAGGATCGAATTAATGTCCAACCGGATTATTTCAATTGCACGTAAAGAGTTCAGGCAGGTCGGGCGTGACCGGCGTTCGCTGGGAATTTTGATCTTTGTTCCCGCTTTTATGCTGATGATGTTCGGCTACGCAGTGGATTTCGACGTTCGGGATGTAGCACTTGCGGTTTACGACGACGATAATAGCATACAGAGTAGGGAATTGATCGAAAAATTCGTTCATTCCGGCTATTTCAATCTGAAATATTATCTCGATTCTCCGAATGAGATCGACCGTCTTCTCGATCGGGAGATCGTTCGCATAGCAATCGTCATCCCTCCCGATTTTTCAAAACGGATTATGAATGGACTGGATGCTTCCGTACAGGTACTCATCGACGGGGCGAATGCGAGTGCGGCTGCAACCGTGACGGGATACGTGAATACGATAGTGCAGGATTATACAAGGGATTTGATGTCGGATGTTCTTCTGACCGACGGCGAAAACATACGTGCACAACCTATCGAGTATCACCCGCGTATTTGGTACAATCCGGAGTTGCGAAGTCCCATGTTTCTCATTCCGGGTTTGATAGCGTTTATATTAATGGTCACATCAACAGTAGCTACGTCGCTCTCGATCGTTCGTGAAAAAGAACTGGGAACGATGGAACAGATCGCTGTTTCGCCGGTACATCCGGCGGAGCTCATAATCGGGAAGATGGTGCCTTATGTATTGACCTCGATAGTATCGACGATATTCATTCTCATTGGAGGGTATGTATTGTTCGGCGTCGGCGTTGCCGGAAGTTTCCTTATGTTATCGGTACTTGTTTTACTGTTTTTATTTGTCGCGCTCACCTGGGGGGTGATAATATCGACGACATCGAAGACACAGCAAGTTGCATTTATGAAAGCACTGACCACTACAATGTTGCCGACGTTTATATTATCGGGGTTTGTGTTTCCGATACACAATATGCCGGTTGCAATTCAGGCGGTTACGTATTTAGTTCCGGCACGTTATTTTCTCGAGGCGTTGCGCGCCATTATGATTAAAGGGATCGATGTGACGGCGTATTGGGAGCAGATTATCGCATTGTTGATATTTGGAACCGTTCTTGTACTCGCAAGTACCATTCGAATGATAAAACAGGGGTATAGTGCATCATGAGAACGATCATCCATTTAATCCGGAAAGAGTTCTATCAGATTCGTCGAGATAAGAGTATGATAGCTATTGTGCTGTTGGCGCCGACGATACAATTAATAATTTTGGGGTATGCGGCGATACTGGACGTCCGAAACATTCCTATGGTTGTACTCGATATGGATTCAAGCCACCACAGCAGAGAGCTTGTTGATCGGTTTGTCAATTCGGGTTATTACACGATCGTGGATTTTATATCTACGTTGGACGAGATAGACGATTACATTGACCGGGGTAAAGCGGGTGTCGCAGCGGTTATACCGAAGAATTTTGGGAATAATCTGTATGCCGGACGCAGCGCAAAGCTTCAATTGATTGTCGATGGAACGGAAACCAACATTGCGACAATCGGTATGAATTACGCGTCGATGATCGTGACCCGGTTTTCGCAGAATATTATGATTGAACGTATCGATCAATCGGGTGGGGGATCGATAACACCGATGGTTGTTCCTGAGATACGTATATGGTATAACCCGAATTTGGAAAGTCGCAATTTTATGATTCCGGGAATCGTCGGTATGCTGTTGATGGTTATTACTATAAATCTTACTTCCCTTTCTATAGTAAAAGAAAAAGAGATCGGTACGTTCGATCAACTGGCAGTGACACCGATCAAATCATATCATCTGCTGGCGGGTAAAACCATTCCCGCTATGATAATCGGAATGGCCGATGTGGTTTTGGTTATTTCAATCGCATTTCTGCATTTTGGAATTCCGATTAAGGGAAACATACTTCTTTTATTTTTTCTGAGTTTGATATTTTTATTAACGACTTTGGGCATCGGCTTATTTGTCTCAACGATATCGCGTACCCAGCAACAAGCGATGATGACATCGGTATTCTTTATTTTATTGCCGATGATTTATCTGTCGGGATTCGTATTTCCGATCGAGAACATGCCGGGGATCTTTCAGACAATATCATATCTGATGCCGCTGCGCTATTTCTTTGTAATTGTGCGGGGAATTTTTCTCAAAGGTGTCGGTATAGCTGAATTATGGGATCAAGCATTGATGCTAACGATAATCGGCGTCGCAATTTTTACGCTGAGTGCAATGAGATTTAGAAAAACGGTCGGATAAAACACTCGAGAGGTGACTGTTCGGTCTATTGCGGTTCTTCTGAAAAAAGCTTACTTTTATTCGTGTCCTCTAACGTATGTAATAAACATACCTTCCATTTTCAAGCACTATATCGGAATATACTGTGAATACTAATCCCGGACTGCAGTCCATCCCAATCAAAGTACCGCTTGAACAAATTGACATCAAAGTACTCGGAAAGGATAAAATCCGAGAGCTATATCGAGCGGGTAAAATCCCGACGCCCGAAGCGATCCTCGATGAGATAATCACCCGTGCGGCAAAAGAAGACGTTCGGTTTATTCATTTCGAACCGATGGAGAATGAACTGATTATCCGTTTTGGAAATTACGATTTTTTAAAAGATGTTGTATCTCTTCCCGTGAATCTGGCGGAAAATCTGGCAGGTATTATTAAAATAAAGGCGGGAATTAATGCCTTTGAGAAGAAGAAACCCCAGCGGGGAAAGTATGTCATGAATATCGGCCCGATGCAATTCAGCCTGGTCGTTAATCTTATCGCCGTGAATGCAGGCGAACGGATTACCATCGATTTATTGAATAAAAATGCTGAACTGCCGGCACTTGAAGATCTCGGGTTACGGGGGAATAACCTGGAGAAATATAAAAAATTAATATCCCGAAAGAGTGGTCTTATAATTTTAGTTGGTGCGAAAGATTCGGGCAAAAGCACAACCGCCTACACGACATTAAAACACCTGCGATCGAAAGAAAAAAATATCGTGACCGTTGAAGACAGACAGGAATATGTGCTTAATTTCGCGACACAGATTATTGTAGCACCCGAAGTCGGTTTAACACGGGATGAGGCACTGAACGCCTTGTTGAATCAGAATCCGAATATCGGTCTTATTAGTGAGATCCTTGATAATGAAACGATTACAAAAGCTATCGAAGCAGTGGTAAGGGGAAGCTTAATGTTTAGCACGATGATTTCGCGCGACGCAATGTCGGCCATACCCAGAGTTCTCGGGTTGGATGTGTCGCCGTATCAACTTTCCACGGCGTTGATAGGGGTAGTCTTTCAGACCTTCGTCAGAAAGTTATGTAATGCATGCAAAGAAACCTATGTACCCGACTTTGCGGAACAGCGATTGTTGGGAGTTGGTATTTCAGAAGGTGATCAACTGTACCGTGCGAAAGGATGTGAACAATGCCACGGTACCGGTTACAGTGGTAGAACAGCCGCCTTCGAGGTTCTCGAAGTTAATACGGAATTGCTCGATTTGATTTACCAAAACGCTTCGCTCGCCACCCTATCGGGAGCTGCAAAAATACAAGGGTTCGTGGATGTACGCGATGATATTAAAAGAAAAATAAAAGAGGGAATAACTTCGGTGGATGAATTGCGAAGGGTGACGGATTAGATATATAGTTTTATTCGTGACCACAATTCTTGAATTTCAAGCTCCGGTTAATTATCTTAAAAACCTGTTCATTTACAGAGTTTTTATACTCTTTTTTGTAATAAATTAATAAAGGCGCGAGATGACAGTATTACACAATATCGCACAGCTTGGCCAAAGCATCTGGCTCGATAACATTAGCAGGAGTATGTTAAAGAATCGGGAATTGCAGAAAATGGTAGATCAGGGATTGCTCGGGGTTACCTCGAATCCCTCCATTTTCGAGAAATCCATCACCGGCAGCGACGATTATGACGGACAGATCCGCCAACTCATTGAGAAAGATCCCGATATCGATTCAGGCGATATCATACATGAATTAATGATCGAAGATATTCGTGCGGCTTGCAATATTCTCAGACCGGTTTATGATAAAACCGGCGGTGCCGACGGATTTGTGAGCATCGAAGT
>PWJF01000060.1 GCA_003560935.1 Ignavibacteriales bacterium | reverse complement strand
TTCATTTCCGATTTGAACACCGACTACAAGATCATCGTCCCGCAGGTATGACGGAACTTCATTAACCGAAATGAACTTCGGATTATCTATCGAGGGAATACCATCCTTGCCCGGTCCGCCGTCAAATACCTGACCCGAAGGAATGAGCCATTCTCCATCGACACGTTCCCCCGGATCAACGGTGCATCCAATGATGCCGGCACTCGTTGCTATTAGGACAATAAAAAAGTAATAATGCATTCGAACCTCCCGGTTGAAGTGAAAATTTTTATAAGGTATAAAAAAATGTAATCGATGAACTGAATGTCGTTGTTAATTGTGTACCGTCAAGATTGCGGTAGATCGGTATTTGACCGTCTATCCTCATCTGCACTGTGTCGAATAACTTTATATTCACTCCCGGCACCACATATACCCAGTGTCCTCCGGTATTGGATACAAAATCTCCGTCGAATCTATCCCTTCCTGTTGTTCTGTACCGAAAAAGTAAAGTCGCATCGAACGGTGAGTCTGTGCGGTACCCGGCGCCGATAGCTGCCTGGAATTCATCGCCGAATGAATATCCTCCATTCCCGGTTCCGAAGCGGTCGTTCGAGCCCGTTATCCTGTATGTTACACTGCTGAATAAACTTAGCGGTGATCGCGGTACGAATCCTTTGAAACCGTACCCCCAAAATACAAGATCCCACGCACCGGTTCCGGGCTGAAGATCCGCGGGTAAAAGTATGTCATTGTTTTTTACGAGTGAGTTACCAAATGGAATTTTTGGTCCTATGCCCATGCTCAGTTCACGTTGATCCTGTATGGTCTGCGGGTGCAGCGTGTATTTTAAGAGAATTATACCATCACCGATACCCCGGGTTCGCGTTCTTTCACCGTTCACACCCTCCAGTGGTGAACGTACCCGCCGTTCCTGTTGGATACCTGTTAACATAGATGAGATAGACAAGCGATTAGTAATACCGTACGATAGTTCAAGCAATACCGACTGTGAAATACGTCGTCTTTGCGATTCACCGATTCGTTGTGTACCCGCAATGACATCGTCCAGGTAATTATAATCGTAGGTAAGTGCGATTTGTAGTTGTCCTGCCGGAGTACCCGGAAGTTCCATGGTGCTGAGAAGCGGTGTTCCGGAAGAGCAGCATGCCTGGGCATGAACGGCCATGTTACCGTTTATCGCCCAGATTGTCATCAGAATAGTTATCAATCTCTTCATTCCAACCTCTTTCATCCAATAAAGATAAATGCTGCTTGCGTAAAGGTCTGTCGGCTGGATGACAATTAGGAATAAATGTAGAATTCAATGAATTTTGTTATTGTCGCCGGGAAGACAGACCCTTAATCCCTGAATGTATATATTTATCGGAAACTAAAAATGTACTAAAAAGTGTTAAGGTTTTTACTCATGTACATGGGATGTATACGGGAGGATTGGATAACGGAGCAAGATCGATGAACATTCCTTTTAAGCCTATACGTACTGTAATTGTTGACGATGACTCAATCGTCCGCGCCAATATTCTCAAATATTTAAATGATGAACCGGATATAGAGATAGTCGGTGAATGTACAAATGGGTTTGCTGCCATTGAATGTATCAAGGAGAAGCAACCGGATTTACTTTTTCTTGAAATTCAGATACCGAATGTTAATGGGTTTGAAGTACTTCAATCCATAAAACACGACCAGAAACCATATGTTGTCATTGTCACTTCAGATGAGCAGTACGCTCTGCGGGCATTCGATTATTTTGCTATTGATTATTTGCTAAAACCATTCGACTGCAACCGGCTTAACAAAACTCTGGATCGGGTTAGAAGGATATTATGTCAGAGTGATAAAAATGACACATCGGGGAACCCGAGTTCTTCGGATTCTATAAATGGTAAGCAATCATATCCTGAACGGTTCATGATCAAATTACAGGACAAAATCATTTTCATTAAGATTCAGGATGTCGATTGGATAGAATCGGCGGGGAATTATATTCGTTTGCACATCGGTAAAGAAACTCACCTCTTACGTGAAACGATGAATAACATTGAGAAGAAACTCGATCCCGAAAAATTTGTGCGTATACATCGATCATCGATTGTAAACGTCGACCGTATACAAGAATTGCAAACCTGGTTTAATGGAGAGTACTGTGTTATTCTTGAGAACGGTGAGAAATTAACCCTCGGTAAAAAATATAAAGAACAGTTTAAAACAATGTTTGTATAACCGAACATCCCATCATTCATAACGCGATATTCTCCCTTCATCACAACACAACACCTTTTCATCACAAAAAATGTAAATGATTTATCTCTCATTGTATCAATGTAATCAAGTGAGGGAGCACTGTTATAATGTCTGTGCGTACACTATGTAAATGACCGTGCTTACTCTGAAAACATTTAATTTCTGTTCAATATATTTAATGGGAGGTAGTATGAGTACTACAAATCGTTCACAACACATGTTGCGTCTCCTTGTGGGATCGATTTTAATTTTGGTTTTCTCCGTTGTTCCTGCACTATCGCAGGAGAGCGGCGAAATACGCGGATCAATAATCGACGTTGACAGGGAGGACCCCCTCGTCGGGGCGAATGTATTTCTTCAGGGTACGACTATTGGTTCGGTTACGAATCTCGATGGAATATACAGCATCCGGAACGTTCCACCCGGTACCTACACGGTTATTGCGCGTTTTGTCGGCTACCGGCAGCAGACTCATGAGATTACCGTCGCACCAAACGAAACGGTATCGCTTGAGTTTGCATTGTCGCAGACTGCGTTCCAATTTGACGAAGTAGTTGTTACCGGACAGGCAGCCGCCAGGGACCGGCGTCAACTTTCTGTTCCAGTTCAATCCTTGTCGGTAGGTGACATAGAAGCGTCTGCCGCAACATCTATCGACGAGCTATTACAGGGAAGGGTGCCGGGACTTGTCAGTTTTTCCAGTTCCGGAGCGCCTGGGCGAGGTGCCCGTATAAGGACCAGGGGAATCACAAGCGCATTCGCCAGTCAAACTCCCGTTATCTACGTCGACGGTGTACGAGTCGATAATCAGGATAACTTTGCACTTCAGCGCGGCAGTGGCGGAGAAGTGTACAGCGCTCTGGCAGATATACTGGTGGAAAATGTCGAACGGGTTGAAGTGATCCCAGGTGGTGCTGCCGCTACACTGTTCGGGTCTGATGCCAGCTCGGGAGTGATCCAGATATTTACTAAAAAAGGAGTTCAGGGAGCACCGCGCTGGACATTCGGGACCCGACAGGGGGTCGATATCCCGGAGGAACAATTCATCATAGAAGACTTCACGAAGGATGAATTACTTCGATCGGTACATTACCAGGAATACCGGTTGGGAGTAACCGGCGGAACCGATGCCGTGACCTATAATCTTTCGGGACGACTTCAACAAAGTGATGGAATCGTTCGCGGCAATGATTCACGTTTTTACAACCTTAGTGGTGGACTGCGAACGTCTGTCTTTGACCGGGTCGGAATTGAATTTTCCGCTGCTTATACAAACTCTCTTTTCGGAGGTATGTTTAACAATAACGCAATTGCATCTCCGATAGGAGCAACGGAAGACAGAACGATACAGGATCTTTTTTCGGATAATCCTGATTCGGTCCTCAACGTTTCATTAACGCCGCAGCACTCCGAAAATATAAACCGGTTTACATCGAGTATAACCGGCAGGTATTCTCCGCATCGAA
Source organism: Ignavibacteriales bacterium (assembly GCA_003560935.1). Classification (GTDB taxonomy): domain Bacteria; phylum Bacteroidota; class Ignavibacteria; order T3Sed10-11; family T3Sed10-11; genus T3Sed10-11. The sequence continues at coordinate 1,417 of PWJF01000060.1, read as the reverse complement.
CTGTTAATACACAGCTTACTATCGGACTTGATTTCCGGAAAAACGAACAGCGCATCTTTAATCCCATCGAATCGGAGATCTGGACATCGACACCCGGCGGCGGTATATTCCGGTTTGACAGGGAATACCTCTCTATAACGCTTGACTGGCGGTTGTCGTACAATCTGCCGTTACGCGGTGCACTGAGCGGCGATATTACCGTCGGTGTACAAGGATTCCGTGAGGAGGACCGGCAATCGCAGCTCACCGGCACTGACTTTCCCGTACCGGGTACGGATCAAGCCGGCAATGCGACAAACCGTGACCTTACCGAACAGAACGTACAGTTGTTCAGCGGTGGATTTTTCGGGCAACTAAATTTCGGTCTCTGGGACCGGCTTTACTTCGATACCGGTTTGAGGGTCGATGAAAATACCGCATTCGGTCAGGACCTTGACTTGCAGGCATATCCGAAATTTGGCGTTGCCTATAACATATCCGATGAGAGGTTCTGGTCATCTCTCAAGCCAATATTCAGCGAGTTACGCTTCCGTGCTTCGTGGGGACAAACCGGAAGGTTCCCGTCCGCATTTACCCGTGACAGGACATTCAACGCTATATCGTTTCTTGATGTAGGAGGTATTACTTTTAATAACCCCGGAGATCTGCGTTTAAAACCGGAGCGGACATCGACGACTGAATTCGGCGTCGACGCCGGTTTCCTGAACGATCGTCTCGGTGTTGAATTCTCATGGTTTAGAGAAACTACAAAAGATGCATTGTTTGCAGTTGCACAATCACCGACGACCGGATTCTTTAGTCAGTTGCAAAATGTCGGAGAGATTGAGAACACGGGAGTAGAAGCTGCGGTGCGTGGCGTGCCGTTTACACGACGAAACTTCGAGTGGTCGTTCCGTGCTTCGTATGCATACCTCGATAACGAAGTGACCGATCTTGGCGGTACACCGCCGTTCAGCATCGGCGGCTTTGCATTTCTCCCGATGCGCATTGAGGAAGGCCATCCCGTGGGCACATTTCGGTTGAATATTCCGGTGCCTGATGAGAACGGAGAGTTTACCGGTGATTTCCTCGCCGATCAGCTCGACGGAAGATCACCCACACCGAAACACACCGGTTCGTTCAGTACAAATCTCAGGATAGCACGTAATTTCTCGCTTAATGCCGTCGCAGATTATGCTTTCGATGCACATGTTCTCAATACGGGAGCGGTGATACGATTCTTTAGATCTATCACTCCGGGATTCAATATTCCAGAAGATGATTTCTCCCGGCGTGTACCTGCGGGATATTCATTTGCAACCGCTTCTGAGGTGTGGATCGAAAAAACGAACTGGGTCAAGATTCGGGAAATATCCGCCCGTTACAATTTACCTCAATCCGTAGTTCGGGATTTCGGTATTCGGGGATTGAGTTTTGA
>PWJF01000273.1 GCA_003560935.1 Ignavibacteriales bacterium | reverse complement strand
TCGCCGTTTACCGAGATACCGGAGAGTCTATCCCCGGAAATTTCAATCGAATCCACCGGTGTATGTTCATGTAAAAAACCGCCGCGTTTTTTTACCGCTCCGATCAATGCTTTAACAAGGTTACGGTTGTCGACCTGATAATCGTTCGGTATCCACACGGCCGATATTATAGCGGGTGAAAGTTCGGGTTCGCGTTCGCGCGCTTCGGAGCCGGTGAGCCATTCGACGGGAAGCTCGATGGATTTCCTGAATTCATACAACCGCCGCAGACGCTCCGATTGATCGCGGTCGACCGCAATCATCATCGTTCCTTCGGTGCGGAAGTCGATATCGATGCCCGAATCTTCCTGCAGTTCATCTGCGAACTTCGGATACTGTTCGATGCTGGCAAGGTTAAGTTTCAACAGATCCATCTCTTCGAATCCCGCCTCCGACACCGGTGCGAGCATACCGGCGGAGACCCAGCTTGCGCCTTTGCCCGCTTCGCTGCTTTCGAAGATTTCTACATTCCTGCCCCGGCGAATTAACTGCCAGCCAATCGAAAGTCCGATCACGCCGCCGCCGATGATTGCTATTGTTTTGTTTGGGGTCATATTATATTATATCGTTAATATATAAATTCATCTACCATCTTACAAGTAATTCATTCACCGGAATAAATCCGTCTGTGATTTGTCGAATCGTCTGAATTGCGTCGTATCAAGTTCAAGCTTCGATGTGTCCAACGAAAGTTTCCGGCATGAGAGCGCGAACAACTGTTCGATGTTTTTCGCGATAGTCCCCGTACCCTTTAACCGCTCGCCGAATACCGAACAACTCAGCTCGCCGTCGCGTACCTGTTTTATTCTGTTGATCACCTTGTTCGCCTGGAGCGGATATTCGCGGCGCATCCATTCGATAAAAAGGTCTTTGACCTGATAGGGGAGACGCAGCATAATGTACCCGGCAAAACGTGCCCCGGCGTCTTTCGCACTCCTGAGAATAGCGGGGATTTCATCGTCGTTTAATCCGGGAATAACCGGAGCGACATTCACGCCGACCGGTATGTTGTTTTGCGCAAGCTGTTCAATTGCCTCCAGTCGTTTATGCGGTGCGGATGTGCGCGGCTCCAGCTTTTTTGTAATGCTGCCGTCCAGTGTCGTTATGCTCAACATCACGACTGTAAGGTTGTGTTCGGCAAGATCTTTGAGAATATCGATATCTCGTGTGATGAGATAATTTTTGGTTATAACCGATACGGGGTTCCGGAAATCGCTAAACGCCTCGAGACATGCCCGGGTGATCTTCAGTGTACGCTCGACCGGTTGATAACAATCCGTATTTCCCGAAAGGCAGACCACCTGCGGCTGCCACGACTGGGATGAGAATTGTTTTCGTAACAGATCAGCGGCATTCTTTTTTACCATGATGCGCGTCTCAAAATCCAGTCCCGATGAGAAACCCAGATATTCATGCGATGGACGTGCATAGCAATAGATGCAGCCGTGCTCGCAGCCGCGATACGGGTTTATGCTGTACCGGAACGGAAGATCGGGACTCTCGTTTCGTGCAAGAATTGACTTGCTGTTATCAACGAGGAACTGTGTCGGGATTTTACGCTCCTCACCATCCTCACCGGTGAGATACTCATCCGGCTCGATATGAAGTGTTTCAAATCGGTTGGCGGGATTAGAGTGTGACGCTCTTCCTTTGATATTGTGCATAATTCCTATATTAATAAAAAACATCCATTCGTGCCACTCATACGCCGTCGCAATAAATGTGATTATTGCTGATTAATTTGACAATATCGAAATTATTTATATTTTTTGTAATCCCCATATCCAATACATTCACAATCCGGGAGGTGCATTATGATATACATTAATCGGTCGTTGGCATATGCCGGCCTGATCTCATTCATGTTATTACTTTGCATACAATCGCTGGAATCGCAGGATATACCGTATGCCCCTGTCTATGCGATCCCATCGGACCTGGAAGCGAATCAATATGCTCATGATCAACGGGAACGGCTAAAAAGCCGCATTCCTTCGAAAAGTGAGGTTGAAGTTCCGCCTTATCCCGATGCCGTTGTTTTTATGGTAGCCACGTCCGAAGAAGTCAAACAGATTGTCGGCGCGGATGGATTTGCCGAAATAAAAATTCTCACCAGTGATCCGATGGATCAGATCATCCGGTTTTATAAAGAACACCTTCCTGATTGGAACTATCATGAAGAGTATTCGATTTTCTGGTTCGGTGACGGTGAATTCAGTGTGATGCGGATAATGGAAGGCATGCCGAATGTGTCGATACAGGAAGCATCTCCTGTAACGCAGCAATTTTTATCCGATGCCTCGTATATTATCAGTATCGTATATAGGACGAATCCATAATACACAATGGTTTATAGTATTCTGGCGGAACTTGTTCTTGTAGTGCATTTCCTGTTTATACTCTATGTCGTGCTTGGCGCGCTGCTCGTGTTGAAGTGGCATTGGACCGTTTTCATCCATATTCCGGCGGCATTCTGGGGTGCGCTGATCATGTTTATGGGATGGATCTGTCCTCTCACGCCGCTTGAGAACCGGCTGCGCCGGCTTGGGGGTGATGAGGGGTATATGGAGGGATTTATCGAACATTATATCTGGCCCATTGTCTATCCCGAAGCGCTGACGCGGGAGCTGCAGATATATCTGGGAATTGGAGTTGTGATTGTTAATCTGGTAATTTATGGGATTGTTGTAGTGTGGAAGCGAGGTGGGGTGAAGGGGTAGCGAATAGCGAATGGCGAAGAGGGGGGAGATGGACTATTTCGGCAGATGTCTAAAAATTGGCATTCTCAAAAATAATTGTTATTATTCAATATAGGCAGGGTTATCCGTAGGATTTAAAATCAAATACTCCACTGAAGGGTACCCACATTGACTCCCGAACAACAGGCACGGGAAAAAATCGACCAAAAACTCCTCCAGGCCGGCTGGACGGTTCAGTACTATAACGCATTCAATCCATCCGCTCACCCGGGCATCGCCGTCCGCGAATACCCGACCGATACCGGCTCGGCCGATTACGTACTCTTCATCGACCGCAAGCCCGCGGGCATCATCGAAGCGAAAAAAGAGGGACACACCCTAAGCCAGGTACACGATCAGACGTCGCGGTATGCTTCCGGGAAATTAAAATTTATCGTAAAACGTCAGGATATTCCGTTTCTATACGAATCGACCGGTACGGAGACCTACTTCACCGATGCACGCGATCCCTCTCCGCGTCAGCGCGAGATTTTCAATTTCCATCGTCCCGAAACATTACACGATCTTCTCAAACAGGAAACCACACTTCGCGCACAATTACGGGAAATGCCGCCGCTCAATGCTGACGGTCTCCGGCTCTGTCAGAAAATCGCTATCGAAAACCTCGAACGCTCGTTCGCGCAGAACCGGCCGCGGGCGCTGGTACAAATGGCGACCGGCGCGGGTAAGACGTTCACCGCGATCACGTCGGTCTACCGGCTGCTCAAGTTCGGCGGTGCGGGACGCGTCCTGTTTCTTGTCGATACGCGCAATCTCGGCAAGCAGGCGGAACAGGAATTCCGCGCCTATAAACCCGTCGACGATAAACGGCTCTTTCCGGAGTTATACAACGTGCAGCGGCTCCGCTCGAACTATATCGATCCCTCGGCGCACGTCTGCATCAGTACGATTCAGAGAATGTATTCGATCCTGAAAGGAAAAGAACTCGACGAGAGCGCCGAAGACGAATCGTTGTTCGAATCGAAAATACCGCAGGATAAGCAGCTTGAGGTCGTCTACAATTCCGACGTGCCCATAGAAACGTTCGACTTCATCATCATCGACGAATGCCACCGCTCGATCTATAATCTATGGAAGCAGGTGCTCGATTACTTCGATGCGTTCATGATCGGACTGACCGCGACGCCCGATAAGCGCACGTTTGCGTTTTTCAACGAAAACGTCGTCAGCGAGTACAGTCTCAAGGAATCGATTGCCGATAAAGTGAACGTCGGATACGATGTCTATACGATAGAGACGGAGATAACGAAAGAAGGGGCGAAAATACAGGCGAAGCAGTACGTCGATCTCCGGAATAAGATGACGCGCAGTAAAGAGTGGCGGCATCTCGACGACGAGGTGCAGTACACCGGCAGCCAGCTCGACCGGGACGTCGTGAATCCGAGTCAGATACGCAATATCGTACGGGAATATAAACGCATATTGCGGGAAGAGTTCTTCCCCGAACGGGGCGATGATTACGAAGTGCCGAAGACGCTCATTTTTGCAAAGACCGACAGCCATGCCGAGGATATCGTGCACATTGTCCGCGAGGAGTTCGGCGAGGGGAACGATTTCTGCAAGAAGGTAACCTATAACGTGAAGCCGATCGAGGTGCTGATATTCATGCGCGACGTCCGTTCGCGAAACTACTTCCAGCAGATGATAGGCAGGGGGACGCGCTCGTTTAGCAGGGACGAGCTGATGAAGGTAACCCCGAGCGCAAAACTTAATAAAGAGCGATTCTACATCATCGATGCGGTCGGCGTGTTCAAGTCGGTGAAGGTGGATTATCCCGTTGTGGACAAGAAACCTGCGGTGCCGCTGAAGGACCTTATGCGGCTGGTGATGCATCAGCCGGACGAGGAGAACCTCACCTCGCTCTCGTCCCGTTTCACCCGCCTCGATAAACAGATAAGCGAGGATGACCGGGAGCGGTTCCGCGAATTGTCGGGTGGAAAATCCATTGCCGATGTTGCAAACGAACTGGCAGACGTATTCGATCCCGATGCGCAGATCGAGCAGACGAAACAAATGTTCAATCTGTCCGCCGACGCAGAACCGACCGAAGAGCAGATCAAACAGACGGTAGAAAAGAAAAGCACGGAGGCGGCACGGACGTTCGATAATCACGAGCTGCGCAATTTCGTGGAGACGGTTCGGCAGAAGGTATATCAGGTGATCGACACCGTGAACGTCGATCGTGTGGTGCATTCGGGATTCGACGTGCGGGCGAAGGAAAACGCCGAGGAGATACTCAACAATTTCCGTACGTTCATTGACGACAATAAGGACGAGATCCTCGCGCTCCGGATACTCTACTCGCAGCCCGAGCGGCGCAAGGATCTGACCTATAAAATGATAAAAGATCTGC
>PWJF01000332.1 GCA_003560935.1 Ignavibacteriales bacterium | reverse complement strand
GTGCGATCGCTTCGGGAGATGCCTCGCTGCGTTCGGCGGTATCGAGGAAAACTCCCTTTCTGCCTGCGCATGAAGTAAAAAGAATTAATATCAGGACGGTAACAATTAACTGGTGCAGATTTTTATGCCAGTGTTCCATGGCTTCACCTTTTGGAAGAGTTATTGGTTTTGAGATTATCTACTACTACACGGGATGTAATCTGGGTTCCACATAAAGTAAAATATTACGGAATTCGACGTTAATAGTCAAGAATAAATAGAAAGTTTGCTTTTTCAATTCCTACGTACTAATTTACTTATCGGATAATAGTGGGTCACTGCAAAACGACGATTAACTAGTAACAAAAAACTGTTAACAATTAACTGCTGACTATGCAACGGCACAAATTTCAAAAAGAGCTATATACGAATAAGGGAGGCGGCAGCATTCCCTCAATTACAATGGCGGCGACTGAGAACATGCAATCCAAGTTCGTCGTACAGCGGGTACTCGAATTACGGGAAGAAGGCGTGGCGCTGAACAATATTGCGGTGCTCTTCAGGTCGTCGTTTCATTCGTTCGATCTCGAGATCGAGTTGAATAAAGCCGAGATTCCATATGTGAAATTCGGCGGATTTAAGTTCATGGAAACCGCACATATAAAAGATATCGTTGCATATCTGAAAGTAATGGAAAATCCGCGCGATGTTGTAGCATGGAACAGAATCATGCTGCTTGTCGACGGCGTCGGCCCCCGTACAGCCGAGACGGCCATCGGGGATATTCTGCAATACAAAATCAACGGTTCATTTTGGTCCTCATTTAATAATTATCCAGAAAAACTGACGGATCTGTTCGATATCATTAAAAAGATTGCTTCCGGTGATATTCCCCCCGCCGATAAGGTCGGAATAATATTACATTATTATACACCCCAATTCAAACAAAAATACGACGATTACCGAAAAAGGCAGAAAGACCTCGAGATGTTTCAGACTATCTGTGAACGGTACAAATCTGTTGATACCTTACTTTCCGATATGGCTCTCGAACTCCCCAATGAGAGTGTATCCGAGATTACCCCCACCGGCAGTGAAGATGAATTTCTCATCCTTTCAACCATCCACAGCGCAAAAGGTTTGGAATGGCATACCGTCTTCATTATATATTGCCTTGAAGGTCGCTTCCCCTCAAGCCGGTCGGCAGAGTCGGTAGAAGATATGGATGAGGAACGGCGGCTCATGTATGTTGCCTGTACACGGGCGCAAGAGAACCTTTATATAACCTATCCAATAAACGTTTATGAGCGCGAAAGCGGGTTGATTCTTGCAAAGCCTTCGAGATTTCTGGAGGATTTAGATACATTTACGGAACGGTGGATATTGGATGAAGAAGAGTAACCTTTTGAAAAAATTACAAGAAAAATACCTTAAACAGGGGATTGCTATCCTTTAAATTGTATATTATTATATACGGGTAATTTATAATGGTGGGCTAAGTGTTGAATAATTCAACATTTACAGAGTTGCAAAGGCGAATCGTCGTTCGAACGACTCCTGGGGAGGGCGTTTCGCCTTTGTTAATTTATATATAATAAAGGATTATGATAATGGCCTCAGGAATAGCTGTGCAATGGGTAATCCGCAATAAACTTATTAACAGAATTCTTGAAGTATCGCATTTTCAACTGGGTAATCAGCCACAATTTGAGAATCTACCGTCCGGTCAGACAAAGAAATATCAATCGAGCGGTAAAGACGGCAGAATCGCTTTACGTGTACAAAGACCAAACGGTTTCCGGGTAGAGTTTGGTGAAAATGATTTTACCGGTTGGATTGAAATTGATCCGAAGGATCAAAGTTTCAACACGTTGATTTTCCCCAACGGAGAAGAAAATGATAACGGTGACAAAGAAAAAAATGTAACAATATTTCCTCCAGAATAAAGGCTTTTTGATGCGTCTCGTAATAACATTTGGAATTTTTCTCGCGACCGTTTCTCTCTGTGTGGAAGGCTCAGAGGAAGATAGTCTATTCAATGTACCGGCTGCTGAATACGCACAACGATTTGGCGGTATACCTCTTATTCATAACTATTCAACTGACGATTTCGGAAGAGATGCACAATACTGGGATATCTTACAGCTTGCCGGCGGTGAAATGGTTTTTGGAAGTCATCGCGGTGTAAACTTCTATAACGGACATCAAGGATATTTTTTTGGGCCGCCCGGTGATCATGTTTTTTCCCTTACGAAAGGATTGGATGGGAAGTTGTATATCGGGGGTTTGAATGAAATCGGGCAGCTCAGTTTAGACGGATCAGGGAATTTCAGTTACAGTAGTTTGCGTTCATACATACCGGAACAATGTCTCGATTTTTCAAGTGTATGGCAATCAATTTCCACCTACGATGGGATCTACTTTCGCTCACCGGATTACTTGTTTTACTGGGATTATGAAACAATGTCTGTATGGAAACCCGAAACCCGGTTTAATTTTCTTGGTTCTGTACATAATAAAATATTTGTCTGGCAGGAAAATCGTGGTTTATTTGAATTAAAGGATGGAAAATTCACACTGCTCCCAAATGGTGATATATTCGCCAAACATTTTGTACGTGCGTTGCTTGCATATGACGATGAGCTGATTCTCATCGGCACCCGTACCGACGGTTTTTATCTATTCGACGGTACATCATTTGAGCGATGGGAAACCAACGCACAAACATACATCACGAATAATGTTCTCTATACAGGATCGGTTCTTCCCGACGGAAGCTTTGCATTCGGAACACTTCAAGGCGGTGTGGTAATAATAGAGCGGAATGGACGAACGCGTAACATATTTGATAGGGAGACCGGATTGCAAGACCAATCGGTCATTTGTACATATGTAGATCGTGGCGGATCGCTTTGGCTTGGTCTGCAAAACGGATTGACTCGTATTGAACCGATGCTGCCTGTTACGAAGTTTGACGAGAGAACCGGTATCAAAGATTTGGTGCTCAGTTTCAAAGAACACGAAGGAATTTTATATGCAGGAACGATAAGCGGGGTATATAAACTTGATCCACGCAGTGTCGGACCAAAAGGGTACGGTGCTTTTCGAAAAATCCAGGGTATTAATTCCGGGTCCCGTGGTTTTACCGTAGCCGACGGCGATCTGCTCGTCGCAACTGATGAGGGGATATTCAGAATTGACGGAGACAAGGCATCATTTCTGTTTTCGGAGACAATACGCGCTATACTTGCTTCCCGTTTTGACAATCAGATGGTATATGCCGCACAACAGAATAATATAATTTTGGGTCGTTACATCAACGGAGAGTTTACCATTCTTTCGGAAAGCGGTAGAATAACGGAACCGAAAAAATTAGCGGAATATGATGACGGATCTTTATACGTTGGCACACGCGCCGACGGTGTATACCGTTTAAAGTGGGAGTTCCAATTGGCATCAAATGGAAATAATAATGCTGTGCTAAAATATTCTGTACGGATAGGGCTTCCTACCGATTGGGAAACTGTGGAACATACTCACGTGTATTATCTCAATGGAAAAATTCGCGTTGGAACATTTCGTGGTTTATATAAAATTCCCGAGGATTATACTATATTGATCCCGGATTCGTTGATCTCGGAGAACTTCGCCGGAGGAGGAAGAGAAGTCAGTATGATAGTCGAAAATAACATCGGTGAACTATTTTTCAGATCGGCTAATAACCATTTTGTTGCTCGACCTACCAGTTACGGAGAATACGCAGTTGAACAAGGAGTATTAAGTCGCATTAAAATAACGCAATTTGAGGTACTATATAGGGATTCTTTCGAGCATGTGTGGTTTGGCGGCTCGGTGGGATTATATCGATATGATTCGAATGCCATTTATGACCATACAAGACAATTCGACACAAAGATAAGTGAGGTACAATTAAATTCCGATTCACTCATCTACAGGGGACTACTGCAGTCAGGAAGCGACAATAGTTATAGGATACTATCGTATACCGATAATAATCTACGCCTCAGGTTTTTTATTCCTGCATATGAGGATATACATGCAAACCAATATCAAACAAAGCTCGAACCGGTTGACGAGGATTGGTCCCGTTGGACGGGTGAAGCGTTCAAGGATTATACCAACCTGCGTGAGGGCAGGTATAGCTTCAAGGTTCGCGGGAGGGATGTATACGGTAATGTCAGTGAAGCGGCCGTTTTTGAGTTCAGGGTACTCCCCCCGTGGTACCGTACATGGTGGTCATACGGAATGGCGGGATTAATCGTCACATTATTTCTGCTTTCAATACATAAATACCGGGTTTACCGGATACTCGAAGTTGAACGAACGCGTACACGCATCGCACGAGACCTGCACGATGACATCGGCAGCAGTCTGAGCAGCATCGCGTTAATGATCGATATGTTTTCAAATAAAGAAACGATACCCGAAGAAGAAAAATCGGAGTTGTCAAACATCGGCGGTACGGCGCGCGACATGGTCGATTCGCTGCGGGATGTCGTCTGGGTAATAAACCCCGAACACGACAATCTCGCAACACTCATCGAACGGATGAAATCGACTGCCGGTAACATGCTTCATAATATTGATTATACGTTCAATACCGATATTGCCGGCATATATGAATCTGTCGGCATGGACTTCAAGAGAAGTGTCCTGTTAATTTACAAAGAAGCACTGAGCAATATAATTAAACATTCACGGGCGAAAAATGTTAATATCGATTTAAGAGAAGCCGACGGTCTTTTCCGGATGAACATTGCGGATGATGGAATTGGTTTCGATGCATCTAAATCAACGGACGGAAACGGTTTACAAAACATGCACTACAGGGCACATCAGATACATGGCAAGTTGATTATCGAGAGCATTCCCGGCAAGGGTACTACCGTCGAATTAAAAGCAGAACTTATATAGAGGTGATTAACGATGATAAACGGAGCGGTTATGCAGAAACCAAAAACTAATGCAATCAGCATCTGGTTGGTAGAAGATAATACTACATTCAGAAGAACGGTTGCAAATCTTATCAATCAATCGGACAGAATGTATTGTGAGAAAGCGTTCTCATCCTCCGAACAAATGCTGTTTGAGCTCAAACGGGAGTACGCACCGAGCGCCGTGCTGCTTGATATCGGCCTGCCGGGCATGAGCGG
>PWJF01000477.1 GCA_003560935.1 Ignavibacteriales bacterium | reverse complement strand
ATTCTGATGGACGCCGACTGCCCGTGCTTCACGCCCGATCGCTTTACCGGTTTTATACGCGAGCACCGGATCGCGCGTCGCTCCCAGAGCCATTGCAGCCGGATAGAGCGTTCCCCGTCGCATACGCATAGCAGTACCCCACTCGAAGTCCGCCGATATAAGAAGCGGGATATCCGCCCGCGCCTGCATCTCGTTTGCGATCAACGCCATCTCGCTGACACCACCCTGGAAAAATACAAGTCCCCCGACTTTCAATGAATCAACATAGCGTACAACTTCGCGATATGGCCGTGAATCTGCACTCATATAATGTGTGTACGCACGAGGAACAATCATCTGACCTAATTTTTCTTCGAGAGTAAGGCGTGACAATGCGCGCTCTACCCATTCGACCTCCGAGTTCATGAACATTTCGAGTTCACTACCCGAGCGAAATATTAGTGGACGATGCTCTATCCGTATGGTTTCACGATCGGTCGCACAAGAAAAAAGGAAGATAACTGTAATGCAAAGAAATAACGATAGTTTCATTTAGATCACATTCACCCTATATATCGGGTAATATTGCCTTCGCATCCTTTCTTATATTCATTGATATAACAAATGCCGCGGCTGCAACAACAACAAAATACAGAAAAGCTGTCAGGTATTCGCCGAACAACAACTTACCTAAACCGAATAACGCCATATACACCATGATCACACCGGATATCCAGCACACCGCGAGGTCTTTGAAATTGAACTCGGGTTTAATATGGGGCATTTTTCCGGCGACCGGTTTCCATAAACGTCCGCCGGGTTTGACTCGTTCGTAAAATGCATGCAAAACTTTTTCATCAACCGGTTTTGTTATAAACGTAACGAACAACCAGATCACGGTCGTTGCACCTACTATATAAAATAGTGTATACGGAAAGTGCAGGAACACCTGTATCGGCGCATCGGGCGGAAGACGTGCAGACCAAATATATATAATCCCGAATAATACAAACGGTGCAATCAATGCCGCTATCTCGCTCCACGCATTGATCCGCCACCAATACCATCGTAAAATGAGTACGAGTCCGACTCCCCCGCTTGCGGTTATGATAAATTCCCACGCCGCGGTAATTCTTTCCAGGCGGGCGGTAACGAGCAGCGATAAAATTAAAATAAGAACCGTTGCAACGCGCGAAGCGAACACATAATGCTTTTCATCACGACCGCGTACAATGAAACGCCGGTAGAAATCGTTGATGGAATACGACGCGCCCCAGTTCAAATGCGTTGCAAGCGTCGACATATACGCGGCGAAGAATGCGGCAAGAAGCAATCCGAGCAATCCCGTCGGAAGATAATCGCGCATGACCATAACAAATCCGTCTCCCTTCTCGCCGTGTCCGAGATCGGGATATAAAACAAGCGTACAGAGCGCAACGATGATCCACGGCCAGGGACGAACGGCATAATGTGCAACCGTAAACCAGAGCGTTGCATATAAAGAGTTTTTTTCATCCCGTGTCGAGAACATCCGTTGTGCGACATACCCGCCGCCGCCAGGTTCGGCGCCCGGATACCATGATGCCCACCACTGCACGGCAAGATGTGCGATAAATGCTGCAACCGATAACGCCAGCACATCCCCGGCGGTCGTTCCCGTTCCGATCATCGGGGTAAAACGCAGCGTTCCTTCCGGAAGTTTATCGATAAGTCCCGACATACCGCCTATCTCGGGTAGGTTCACGACAACAACGGCAAGGATGATCGTGCTTACCATTGCAACGGTAAATTGAAGCATATCGGTAATAGCGATTCCCCACAAACCGGCGAGCGTTGCATAGACACCGACAAACGCCATGACACATGCAACCCAGAGCAGTGCTGCACTGAATGTAAACCCGAGCAGTTCTAACGATTCGATACCGAAAAAAGTCAGTCCGGGGAACATGACCCTGATGATCTTTTCGAGAGCCAGATTCACCCACCCGATGACTATCACGTTCATAACGAGACCGATATATACCGCGCGAAATCCCCGGAGAAACGCGGCGGGTTTTCCCGAGTAGCGAATTTCTATCAGCTCAACGTCGGTCATGATGCCTGCACGCCGCCAGAGCTTGGCAAAGAAAAACACGGTGAGCATACCGCCGATAAGCATGTTCCACCAGAGCCAGTTGCCTGCAATGCCGTTCCGTGCAACGAGTTCGGTCACGGCGAGCGGTGTATCGGCGGCGAAGGTCGTTGCCACCATCGCCGTTCCCGCAATCCACCAGGGAAAATTTCTACCGGAGATGAAAAAATCGCTCGTGCTGCGGCCCGCTCTTCTCGATAAATATATCCCGATTGAAAGCAGGATCACGAAATAAAATCCGATGATTACATAATCTATGATTGCCACATTTATCTCCTGTCAAATAAGTATGTTTGCAGTAATCCGACTCCTACCGTGACCGCAGCTCCGATTATTGTATACCATGTCCATGCAATAGATGTGAATAATATAACGTAAATCATCACCCCGATACCGGCGATAAAAGCGGGGACTGCGTGCCGCAGCTGCGGTTTGGTAAACAGAACACCGAGAAAGAACGTACCGAGCAATCCGCCGTACGTGAACGATGCAATACTCAATGCAAGTTCGACAACTGTTTGCGGGCTTTGCATGAAAACGATTGCCGATCCGACAAGCAGCAGACACCAGATCATTGTGATGAAGCGGGATACGGCGACTTCATTATCCGCATTGATACCTTTCCAGTACGGCATCAGGTAATCATACATCGTTGCGGAAGCGAGTGCCGAAATCGAACTGGATAACGTCGACATTGCCGCCGCGAACAACGCGGCAATGATCAAGCCGGATAATCCACTCGGCATCTCCTGTATGATGAACATCGGGAAAATTTCATCCGACGGGATATCCGCACCGCCGTAGAAAATATACAACAATGAACCGAGGAATAAAAACAAACCGAACTGGAATATGATAATACCGCCGGTAAAGACGAGCGCACGGCGGCTTTTATCAAGCGTACCTGCGGCGAGCAAACGCTGCACGATAAGCTGATCCACACCGTGCGATGCCATCGAAAGAAAAGCTCCGCCCACTATACTGGCAATAAGCGTATACGGAGTAGAGAAAAATCCCGACAATCCGCCTTCGAATGAAAAATTAAAAAGTTCATACTTTCCGGCTTCCGACGCTTTTACAACTGCCGCTCCTATTCCGCCCGGTATATAATTTCCAAGCAGTATGATCGCAGCTATCGCACCGCCGATGTAAATAAACAACTGTACTACATCCATCCACACAACCGCACGCAATCCGCCGACATACGTGTATGAAAGTGAAACAAGAGCAATGACAAGTATCGAACCAATGTATATCCATTCGGTCGATACCGTATCGACAAGCATGGTTCCGCGAAGGATGATCGCCAGTGGTATTGCAGTAGCGAATAACCGCACGCCGTCCGCAGCCAATCGTGTCAGCATGAAAACGCCCGATGCAAAATTTTTCATCGGCGTGCCGAAACGGTTCGACAGAAAAGAATACGCAGTCGATATCTCACCCCGGAAGTATGACGGCAAGATAACATAGGCAACGATAACTCTGCCGATGAAATAACCGAGCGTAAGCTGCAGGAAATTCAGATTGGTCAGGTATGCAACACCGGGGATACTGATAAAAGTAAGCGTGCTCGTTTCGGTTGCGACGATCGCAAAGCAAACGGCCCACCATGGTATCTTTTTCCCGCCGAGAAAATAGTCCTTTGTCGATAACTGTTTGCCGGCAATGCGAATACCGAAGTACGTAATTCCGGCTATGTATGCAACGAGTATAATTACATCAAGATAGGTAAAACCCATTGAGGGATCTGTTGTTTATTCCAATGAAGAATTCGTATAAAAAACCAACGGTTTCTCCCACAGAAACAAAATTAAAATTTCGTGGGAGAAAGACTTTCAAATTTTAATAAATATTTTCTTACTGTAAAGTATCAACATCAATAGATACATGACCGTCACAAATGTGATTGCAAAGGCAAGCGAACCGATCATGTACCCAAAGATCGGGATATAAACGGAATTATATATATATGCTTTGATCGGTACCGACTCGCCCGCTGAAGTAACGTTTATGATGTTCAACAATCGTGCAAATATTCCCGAAAGCACAAACACCGTGATGGCATTCATACCATACACAAGAAACGGCTGCGTGAATTTCTTGTATCCTTTTATATCGATCAGATAATAGCAGAATGCAAGACAGATCAATGCATATCCGGTCATGAGCACTACATAAGAGCTCGTCCAGATGTTTTTGTTGATCGGGAAGTATTCACCCCAGACAGCACCGATCAGCAGTGCGACATTCCCGACGAGAAGCATCCCGAGCACAATGTCTCTCGGTTCCCTTTTGCTTCGCAGCCAGTGACCGGTAAGCACACCGAACAAGGTCGTCGAGATAGCGGGAATAGTACTGAACAATCCCTCGGGGTCCCACGTCTTGGTGACCGCCCACATATGTCCTTCAAGGAAGAAACGGTCGAACCATGCCGCGAAGTTTTTACCGGGCTCGAGCACGCCGGCACCTATACCCGGTACCGGATACAATGCCATAAATCCCCAGTACACGAACAACAAAATGACCGTCCATGCCGCTTGCCAGCGAATACCGCCGGTCAGAAATATCACCGAAGCAAAGAAATAACAGAGCGCGATCCTCTGCAGCACACCCATAATGCGGATCTCGGCGAAGTTGAAATATGGGAAGCCGTTCAGGAAAATGCCGAGCGCAAAAATGATCAGCGTCCGGCGGATGACTTTCATGTACAGGTCTTTCTTCGGGGCATTTACTTCGATCTTTTTCGAGAAGGCATATACGATTGCCACACCGACGATAAACAGAAAGAAAGGAAATATCACATCGGTAAAGGTCGCGCCGTGCCACGGTGCATGTCCGAGCTGTTTATACACATGGCTCCAGCTCCCGGGATTGTTGACGAGGATCATTCCAAGGATCGTGGCGCCGCGGAAAACGTCGAGTGAGACGAGTCGGTTCATATTGTTTTATGTTTTGTGTTTATAGATAGAAGTCAGAGATCGGATGTCAGAGGTCGGAGCGTTGCACTCCCACTACTCACTACTGACTTCCGACATCCGATCTCTGACCTCT
>PWJF01000135.1 GCA_003560935.1 Ignavibacteriales bacterium | reverse complement strand
GGCCCGGTAATACTGTTTTTACAATTACAATTCCTACAGGAGTAACCAATGGCTAAACCGAATATAGTATGTGTTGATGATCAGCGGGATATTCTTGCAACGCTTAAAAAAGAACTGCAATTCTTTCGCGAATATACAAAGCTGTATTACTGCGAATCGGGTGATGAGGCAGCGAAAGTCCTTGATGAGATCGACGCCGCGGGAGAACATGTGGCGGTAATCATTTGCGATCACGTAATGCCCGGCAAGAGCGGCGTTGAATTTTTAAGCGAGGTAAACAATGACATACGTTTTCCGAAAACAAAAAAACTTCTCCTCACCGGTCTGGCAACGCATGAAGACACCATCGAAGCGATCAACAAAGCGAAGATCGACAGTTATATCGGCAAGCCATGGGAAACTCACGACCTGATAAATAAGTCACGTGTTCTTTTAACCGAGTACATACTTGAGGAAGGATTGGATTACAATGAGTATCTGCCGGTACTTGATCAGGATACGTTATACGCACGGTTAAGGAATACGATATAGTTATTAATTAATTGCTGCTATTCCTTTTTCACCGTTGGTTGATTTTGTTCATCCAGGACCCGGCGCACAAGGCGGCCCATCTCATACTCATCATACGGTTTTTGTATGTACCCCTGGATATGAGGCCTGAGTTTTTGTTCATCGAGCACCTGGTCGCCGTATCCCGTCGAGATGATCACCGGAATCGACGGATTAAAATCACGAAGCCGGTAAAGAACTTCCCTGCCGCTCACATTCGGCATGTTCAAATCAAGGATAAGGAGATCATAGTCCCGGTCGTCGGTACTCAGCTCACGCAATCCCTGCTCACCCGAATTACACACCGTTATTTTATAACCGAGATCGGTCAGCATATCCCGGATCATTCTTCCGACCGGAGTTTCGTCCTCAATAATTAGTATACGTTCCGAACCGCCTGCGACCTTTTCTTTTGCCTGTTTCTTTAGTACAAGCTTTCTATGCTCAAGATCGAATTGCGGCACATATATCATAAATCCCGCCCCTTCGCCCGGCTCACTTTCAACAGTAATAAATCCTTTATGCTTATTGACGATACCGTAGGCGACCGATAATCCGAGGCCTGTTCCTTTCCCTGCTTCTTTTGTGGTAAAGAACGGTTCAAAAATATTCTTTTGTATTTCCCCGTCCATACCGACGCCGGTATCTTCAACTCTGATAACTACATAATCTCCATACGAAGCAAGGCGTACGGGTACGTGTTCCTGATTGACAGATTCGATGGTCGTAGAAATCTTGATGCTCCCGCCCTCAGGCATGGCATCGCGGGCGTTAAGGATAAGATTCATGAGGACTTGCTGCAACTGTCGTTCGTCACCTTCAACGACGGCAAAATCATTACACAGATTCGAATGCATCGAAATGCTCTTATCGAGACTTCGTTCCATAAGCCGTATAGTTTCAAGCACCACTTCATTAACATCCACCGGATGGAACGTGACATTGCTTTGGCGGGCAAATGTTAACAACTGCCGTGTCAATGCCCCTCCCCTCCGTGACGACGCCTCGATCATATCGACATACTCATACCACGGATCATTCTCTTTTATCTTCCGCTTCATTATCGATGCCGCACTGAGAATAGAAACGAGTATATTATTGAAATCATGAGCAATACCGCCTGCAAGATTGCCGAGACTGTCAATACGCTGTACCTGCAGCAGTTTTTCCTGCATCATCCTATTTTCGGTAATATCCCGCATAACGACGCGTACTTTCACCGGATCCTCGTTCTCGTACACAAGTGACGTATTAACACTCACATCGATCAGACTTCCGTTTTTCCGTTGAATACGCTCTTCAACACCGGTTAGATTCTCTCCCTGGTTGAAAATGCGATCCAACTTTTTCTCCAGCCTGGAATGATCCGCTTTCGGGTACAACGTCCGGATATCGGCGCCGACCAACTCTTCTTTTGTATAACCGAGAACATCGACCTCGGTCTGATTGCAGCTCACAATCGTCCCGTTTTTATCGATAATATGGTACATATCGGGTGAGTGCTCATACAGGTCCGCGTAAAGTTGCTTGGATTCGTTCAATTTTTCGAACAATTGTGCATTGTCGAGAGCGACATCGATCTGACTGACGAATATCGAGAGCAGGTTCATCTGCTTCTCATTGAACTTCCTGATATCCTTGCTCGCGAGGATCAACACACCGGCAAAACCGTCCGAGGTTTCGAGCGGCTGCGATATCCAAACCCGGACACCGATACGTTGTAATGGAGGGGGAATGGATGCAGAATCAGTCTTCATACGATCCCATTTGACAATCGGCTTTTTCCAGTTAGGCGGCGAGCTTCGAGATTCCTCGAATGCTTGTACCATATCGGTCTTAGTGCCATCGCTATATTCAAGAAAAAGTTTGTTGCCGTAGTTGAGATATATCCATCCGTAATCGGCATCAAGCAGATTCAGCACGGTTTTTAACGCGTTCATCAGAATGATGTTAGGTCTGACCGAGTTGGAGATCGCTTCGGAGATTGTATTAATTGCCAGCAGTTCGCGTCGCTGTTCTTCAAGCTTACGACCGTACTGGACCGAGAAATATACGCTCACAAAACCGAATAACCCGACGGTAATAATAGTCAATAAATCGAGATAAGTTAATTCATGTCCGGAGAATACATTAATGCTGACGATAGTGATCATAGCAACGACAACCGCCGTTGATGCAACGACCTGCAATTGTTCAACGATACCGAATCGTTGATAGATTTTTCTCTTCTCTTCTGTGAGGGCCGGGGCAGTTTTCATCGGGAAGCTCTGAGGTTTCGAAATATTATGTAAAATCGTTTGTTACTTCTTTTGCATAGCGGTTCGCCACAACTACTATCTCGGCATTATGCAATGCTTGTTCATACTCTTCAGTATAATCAATCTTCGATTCGATTTCATGTACCTGTCGAACCGATCCCCATGTTTCAACCTGCCGGGGCATTAAAAACGAGCAGCAATCGTCATACGGTTCTGCGGAAATCGTCTCTGTTCCTATCGTGCGGGCAAGTGAAATTATCTCTTCTTTATCCATACCGATTAACGGACGAAGTACCGGCATCGATGCGCTCTCATCGACAACGCGCATATTTCTGAGTGTTTGAGATGCTACCTGTCCGAGGCTTTCGCCGGTTACCAATGCTTCGCATTTATGCCGGGCTGCTATACGTTCGGCGAGACGAACCATCACACGCCGGTATAATAATACCCGGTACTGCGGAGGAGCAGCCGCAATTATCTTTTTCTGAATTTCGGCAATAGGCACCATGTAGCAGATAGATTCGTGCTGAAAATCCGATAACCGTCCGATCAACGAATGAACCTGATCGATTGAATTACGCGAGACGTACGGGGAGCTGTGAAAGTGAGCAAAGTATACCCGCGCGCCCCGCTTCATAATAAGATAGGATGCTACCGGAGAATCGAATCCCGCCGAAATCAATGACACCACTTTACCGCTTGCACCGACCGGCAAACCGCCGATCCCCTGATACCTCGCACAGAAGATATAGACACCGCTAAACGCTATTTCGATTCGAACAACACTAACCGGATTGTTAAGGTTGACCGGCAGATTAAACCTGTCAACGATCGCCTGACCGACGAGCCGGTTGACTTCGGGCGACGATAAAGGAAACCCTTTATCGGAGCGCCGCGTATCCACCTTGAAGCTGCCGGAAGGGAGATCTTTACTTAAAGTAATTACGCCGTCGACTATTTCTTCGATATTCCTTCCCACCTCAAAACCGACACCGAAGTACGTGATTCCCGGAATTTCTCGAAGCCGTTGCAAAATAATTTCGTGCGACGAATCGCCTATTTCATCATCGCCTAACGACAGAATAAATCTGCCGTTAACGCGCTGCACGTCTTTCGAATATCCTATATCCCGAAGCGCCTCGTGTATATTCCGGTGTAGTTGCTTTTCGAAAAGGAGTCTGTTTTTTCCTTTTAGGGCAATTTCGCCGTAATGTATGACAATAATCGATTTCTGCATAACCTAAAAAAGTATTGAAATACGCCTTGAAAAGCAAGCGCAGAATATAGATTATTCGTCACCCATCATCAGGTACACAATCACGAACTTGACAGACTATTATAAAAAACATACATTGATAGCAGAGAACAATCTCGAAAAAGAGCCAGCCACGAATCAATCTATCCACAAATGACCAAGGAGGGGTTATGAAGTCACGCGAAGAATCATATAAAACAGGTTTCCTGGATGGACAGCGGTGCGGCGATAATATGGTCAAGACATACGACATTGATGAGTTATTAGAAAAGCTCCGGAACCCAAAACTCGACTACGAAGACGTTTATTATAAAGGCTTCATCAAGACAGAAGAAGAGATCAAGCGGGAGAATTTACACTATGAATCCTATAAAGAAGGATTCTATGCCGGCTGTCGTGACATCATAACGGTCGGAAATGAAGAGAAAGAGTTGGGGGTTGGGGATTAATTCTCCCGACTATGTCGGGATCATTGATTATAAAACAATTGATAAACCCGTTAACCATGTCGTTAACGGGCTCATCTCCCGGTAAAACTATCACGCAACCGCCTCTACCCGCTTCGTAAACGTTATCACACCGCGATCGTTCACATCGACCTCTACCGTATCGCCATCCGTAAATTCGCCTTCAAGCAGCTTGAGCGCGAGCGGGTTGACAAGGTGCTTCTGTATAACCCGCTTCAGCGGCCGTGCTCCAAACGACGGATCGTAGCCCAACTTGCCGAGCCACTCCTTCGCACCGTCTGTTATCGCAAAGCCGATGTTCTTGTCCGCAAGCATCTTCTCGACAAACCGTAACTGTAAATCGACGATCCGTATGATCTCATCCTGCGTCAGCGGCTGGAAGAGCACGATCTCGTCGATACGGTTAAGAAATTCCGGCCGGATCGTATCGCGCAACAACTTTAATAACTGCGAGCGCAGATCCGACATAATGGCGTCGCGGTTATCCTCGTTCATTTCTCGCATCCGCTCCTGTACCAGATGCGATCCTATGTTCGAGGTCATGATCACGATGGTGTTTTTAAAATTGACCGTTCTACCCTGACTGTCGGTTAACCTGCCGTCGTCAAGGAGTTGTAACAACACGTTGAATATTTCCGGATGCGCCTTCTCGATCTCG
>PWJF01000569.1 GCA_003560935.1 Ignavibacteriales bacterium | reverse complement strand
GCCGCGGGCGGTGCGTTTCAGAAATCCTTCGCGGATGAGGAACGGCTCATACACTTCTTCGATCGTCCCGGCTTCCTCTCCGACGGTAACTGCCAGCGTGTTCAAGCCCACCGGTCCGCCGCTATATTTGTCTATAATAGAGAGCAAAATACGCTTGTCCATTTCATCGAGCCCGAGTTCGTCGACTTCAAGTTTCTTGAGTGAATAATCGGCGACTTCTTTTGTTATCACACCGTCGTTTGCCCGCAGTTTCTCCTCTGCTTCGGCAAAATCCCTGCACCGGCGCAGCAGGCGGTTTGCGATACGGGGTGTACCGCGCGAACGTCCCGCTATTTCATTTACGCCGTCATCGCGAACCTTCACCTGCAGGATCGATGCGGAGCGTTTGATGATGTTGAACAACTCCTCTTTATTATAGTAATCAAGCCGGTTGGTGATGCCGAATCGGGCGCGAAGCGGAGCGGTTAATAAACCCGCTCGTGTTGTTGCACCGACGAGGGTGAAGCGGGGGAGACTTAGTTGAATGCTTCGTGCGTTCGGTCCGCGGTCGATCATAATGTCGATGCGGAAATCCTCCATTGCGGAATAAAGATACTCCTCGACAGTCGGAGCTAAACGGTGTATCTCATCGATGAACAGCACATCGCCTTCGTTGAGATTGGTGAGAAGTCCCGCAAGATCTCCCGGACGTTCGAGCACCGGTCCGGATGACAGCCGGATGGTGGCGCCGAGTTCGTTTGCAATGATGTATGCAAGCGTGGTTTTACCCAGTCCCGGCGGTCCGGTTAACAATACATGATCGAGCGCTTCACTTCGTTGTTTTGCCGCGGTGATGAAGACTTTGAGATTCGAAGCGATCGAGTCCTGTCCGATAAAATCGTCAAACGATGGCGGACGTAGCGTCTGATCGAACTCGCGGTCGGTCTCAAATCGTTCGGGTGATGTGAAGTCGCTGTGTCGTGTCATAATCAATAAAAATAGGGATTTACCGGATTACAATCAATGGCATGGGGTCTACCTGCTCAACCTTTTCAACGCTGCTTTAATTAACTCTTCGATCGAAACATCCTCGCCGTTGCGTTCGGTTAACACGGAGCGTAATGCATTTTCCGATGCGTTTCGGGAATAGCCGAGTGTGGTTAATGCGAGTAATGCTTCGGTTTGGATGTTGTCGAGCGTTTTAACATCCGTCGACTCTTCAGCAAGCTGGACTTCTGCAAGTTTATCACGCAATTCAACGACTAATCTCTCTGCGGTTTTTCTCCCAACGCCGGCGATTTTATTGAGCTGTGCAATGTTGCCCTGTTGAATGGCACGTATAAGCTCGTCGTACGATAACCCCGACATAACCGTTTGCGCGAGTTTCGGTCCGACTCCGGAGATCGTGATAAGCTTTCGAAATAATTCCTTATCCTGTTTTGTCGAAAATCCGTATAATTGCAACGCATCTTCGCGAACATGCAGATAAGTGAACACCGTAACGGTCTCGCCGACAGCGGGCAGGCGGTCGAATGTTGTTACGGGAATATTCACCTGATAACCCGTTCCGCCGATATCAATAATAGTTTCAGTCGGTGATTTGTGGAGAATTTTTCCTGTAAGTTGTCCGATCATAATTTATCGCTCAATTTTATATACTACATCGCCGGGTGTGGTCGCAAGTCCGATTCCGGTGCCGAGAAGTCCGCCGGCAATCCCCGCACCGAGACTCGACCCGATGTAAATGAATGCATCGCTTACGGATTCATCGTCGCCTCGTTGATTTACCTGGTATGCACCTAGTGGAATTCCTGCAAAGAGTCCGATAATACCTCCCCACATACCGGCTTGTAAGGCACGCCGGCTCCTATCGTATTCAATCCGGAAATGGCTTATAGCGTCGACAGTTATGGAATGTAATTCATCGATGTCGTCACGAACGGTCACTGTGTTCATTTCATATATTAGAAAATTGCCGCTGATACGTTTCATATCTTTCATCAGAATTGTGACGCGGTTATTCTCTACCACGGGTATTTCATCGAATGAACTAACCCGTTTGTCGTACGGTATTTCCTGTGCATCAAGTATTACAAAAAATAAAATTGATACCGCAATGCTGAAAAGTAGAAGCTTTCTCACGTTATTACTCTTTCGGGATGTGATTCGATGAACGATTTCCAGTTTTTAAACTGTCGTTGATTAAAAGGGGATATAACTCTGTGCACATGACATATTGCAACGGCAAGCGCATCGCTCACATCGTGAGTAATGTCCTCTTTCTTCATATTGAGAATGCTTCTTACCATATACGCCACCTGTTCTTTTGTCGCTGCGCCGTTGCCGACAATTGCCCGTTTGATTTCCCGTGGTGCGTATTCTGTCGTCGGTATTTCATGCTGTACTGCCGCTAAAATCGATACACCGCGCGCGTGACCGATCTTCATTGCGGACTGAACGTTCTTGCCGTAAAACGCGGATTCAATTGCAAACTCATCGGGATGATAACGGTCG
This sequence comes from Ignavibacteriales bacterium, assembly GCA_003560935.1. GTDB lineage: Bacteria > Bacteroidota > Ignavibacteria > T3Sed10-11 > T3Sed10-11 > T3Sed10-11. The sequence goes on along the minus strand of PWJF01000569.1, from coordinate 2,696 downwards.
ATCACTTCAACAAGCCGGTTATATATTAATTGCAGACGGAGGGGCATAGAATCGGAGGAGTTGTTTTTGACAACGCCGTGATGTATCCGGTACAACTTTCCGTTTTTCCATCCGATGACACCGATGCCGGTCGACAGGGTGCCCGGATCTACGCCGAGTATGATCATGATTAGTTATCCTGAGCGAGTTTTTCGAACACCGCGTCGTCAATCTCGAAGTTTGCATAGACGTTCTGAACATCGTCGTGTTCATCAAGGGCTTCGATGAGCTTGATCACCTGTTCGGCTTCTTTTCCTTCGACGCGAACATTGCTTGTCGGTTCCATCCGTAGTTCGGCGGAATCGACCGGGATATTTTTTTCGGCAAGTGATTGTTTTACTTTTTCAAAATTTTCCAGACTTGTCGTAATATCGTAGTAATCGTCGGTCGGCTGCATATCGTCGGCGCCGGCTTCTATTACAACGTGCAGCAGTTCATCCTCTTCGATCTTTCCGGTCGGTACGCGGATATTTCCCCGCTTTGTGAACATCCATGCGACGCTGCCGGCTTCGCCGAGCCGCCCGTTGTTTTTTGTTAACAGATGGCGAAGTTCGGCAACCGTCCGGTTACGGTTATCGGTCACCGATTCCATAAGTATCGCAACGCAGCCGGGACTATATACCTCATACACAATTTCTTCATACTGCATGCCGGGAAGCTCGCCCGTTCCCCGCCGGATTGCACGGTTTATATTGTCCTGCGGCATGTTTGCATCTTTAGCCGTTTGTATCGCTAAACGCAGCCGCGGATTGCCTTCCGGGTCGCCGCCTCCTTCGCGTGCAGCGATCGATATTTCTTTGATCAGTCGTGTAAACAATTTCCCGCGTCGCTGATCGTTAACGGCTTTTTTTCTCTTTATTTGTGCCCACTTCGAGTGACCTGCCATGACAACACCGTACCTTTTATTATTGATCCTTTACATCTTTAATTCGTAACTGTGTCGATACGACTCCGTTCCATTCATTTTGGTGAATGGTATATACCATCTGGATTTCTTTTCCCCGTTCGCCTACTGCGGGAAGTAAGTGGCCGAGGTTGAATCCAATTGCGTCAAGTACCAGGTCTTTCTGCCGTACTTTCAGAAGCAAATGGTTTTTGCCGACAATTCTCGGTGATCCGACAATCTGCAGACTGTTTGAATAAAATGTCGGGTTGAGATTCTCAGGACCGAAGGGTGCAAACATTTCCAGAATTCGAACGAACTTCGGCGTAATTTCATCAAACGATAACAATGCATCGATCTTAATTTCGGGCGTCATAATATCTTCTGTTAGATACTCACGCGCTACTTTATTAAACGCCTTGCGGAACTCATCCAACCGGTCGATATCTACCGACAGTCCCGCGGCCTATTTATGCCCGCCGAATTGCAGCGTAAAATCTTCGACTTGCTTCAATGCCTGGTATATGTCGAAGCCGGCAATGCTTCGCGCCGATCCTTTTGCGACACCGTCGACGGTCGTCATTAAAATTGTAGGGCGGTAATATTTTTCTACCAAACGCGATGCGACAATTCCTATAACCCCCGGATGCCAATCATCCTGATGAAGTATGAGCGGTAGTAGATCACCCAAGTCCTCCATATATGTTTCGGCAATCTCCTGAGCTTGATTGAATGTTTCTTCATCGATCTTGCGACGGTTGTAGTTTTCCGATTCAACTACTTTTGCAAATTCAGATGCCTGTGCGAGGTCGTCACATGTTAATAGCTCCACGGCTCGTCGTGCGTCACCCAGTCTCCCCACCGCATTGATACGCGGCGCGATCACAAACACGATCTGCCCGGTGTTGATCCTGCCGGGTTTCAAATTAGCGCTTTCAATAATCGCTTTGATACCTGGGCGGGGGTTGTTATTGATGAGATCGAGACCCATCTTCACCAGAACTCTGTTTTCACCTTCAAGCGGAACGATATCGGCGGCACTTGCAAGCGCAACGTAATCAAGAAACCTGAACGCGTTTTTTTCGTGACCCAATTCACGGGCAAGACCCTGAACAAGCTTAAATCCGACACCACATCCACTCAGATATTTGAATGGATAATTGCATCCCGGCTTCAATGGATTTAAAATTGCGTATGCATTCGGCAGTGTGTCTCCCGGTTCATGATGATCGCAGATGATGCAGTCGATGTTGTGTTGATTTGCGTATTCAACTTGTTCGTTTGCCGTTACTCCGCAATCGATCGAAAGAAGCAAACCGACGCCCCGTCCCATTGCTTTGTCGATACCCGAGATCGAAAGTCCGTATCCGTCTTTTATCCTGTCGGGGATGAAATAGGAAACCTTACAACCGATCGAGCTGAGATACATGTACAACATCGCGGTGCCGTTGGTTCCGTCGACATCGTAATCGCCGTATATCATGATTCTCTCTCCTGCATCCCGCGCCTGTAAGATACGGCGAATCGCAGAATCCATACCATCCATTAGATGAGGATCGTGCATGTAGTTTACACCGGGACGGAAAAACTCCCTGGCTTTTTCGAATGTGTCTATACCGCGATTGATGAGAATAGCTGTGAGAGTTCTGCCAATGCCGAGTTTTTCCTCGAGGGGTTTGAGGATTTCCTCGGGAGGAGGATCGCTTAACGTCCAGCGCTTTCGATCTAACGGGTATGGTTTATTATCAGATTGAGGTTCGTGTGGTAGAGATGC
>PWJF01000111.1 GCA_003560935.1 Ignavibacteriales bacterium | reverse complement strand
GATCGAGTTATCGACAATAAGCCCGACCGCCAGTGCAAGACCGGCAAGCGAGATGATGTTCAATGTTAAATCTGCAATATACATCACGAAAAATGTCGCGATGATCGCGATCGGAATTGAAACCATTACGATTGCAGACGACCGGAGATTATGCGTAAAGAATAACAGAACAACGCCGACGAGGAGAAATGCAATAAGAGCGGTATTCCGCAAGGTGAAAATTGACTGATTAATGAATTCCGCCTGATTAAAGATCTCAACAAATTGAATGTCTTCGCCGACGGCTCCTGAAATGTTCGGCAGTTCGCTGAGAACGCGATCGACCGTTCGAACGGTGTTCGCATCGGCTTGTTTTTGTATAACCAATACGACCGAAGGTGACTGATCTATCCTGGATAATCCCCGTGCTTCTTCGTACCAATCACGGACTGTAGCGACATCACTGAGGTAAATGGGTTCTCTTTCTTTAATTCCAACGACGGTATTTTTTATCTGATCGACGGATTCGTATGTACTTATAGTTCGAACCGTGTATTCTATATCGGTATGTGTTAAATATCCGCCCGGCTGTCTGATATTGTCCATACGCAATGACTGGATAATATCCGTTACAGAAAGACCTTTTGCCGCTAAAGCATACGGGTCGAAATGAACCTGGATCTCCCGGTCCAGCCCGCCGCCGGTATATGCTAACCCTACTCCCGGAATTCGTTCGACACGCGGCTCGATCTGTCGTTCTGAGATTTCACGCAAATCGATAATACTTGCCGTGGAGGAGGTAATGCCGAGAACGAGAACGGGGAAGAACGACGGGTCCATGGCAATGGTCATCGGCTCTTGTGCATCGTCCGGTAAAACATCCCGAATGAGATCGAGCCGTTTCATAATATCCAGTTCAGCTTTGTCTATATCCGATCCCCACGAAAATTCAACAATAACCACCGAGGTGCCGAACATCGATCGGGATGAGACCGTCTGCACATCTTCAATGCCGATGACAACCTCTTCGATTGGCCGGGTAATAAGATTTTCAATATCTTCGGGTGCAACGCCGGTGTAACTCGTCAGCACAATAACGACCGGGAAATCGATATCCGGCAGCAGATCCGTTTGGAGCTGGGTGAGTGAGAATATCCCGAAACCGATGACAATAAGAAATATCATCGTAAATGTTACACCGCGGTGGACGGCAGTTGCTGATATATTCATCGATCTCCTCCTCCGAACGAAAATTCAACTTCATTTGTAATGTTTACCCGAGCCCCATCTATAAGATTATTTTGTCCGCGAACAACGATCTGTTCGCCGGGTTCCAGTCCTTTTCTAATTTCCGCGGCATCATGTGTTTCGTATCCAATTTCGATATCACGCCGAACAGCCCGGCCGTTATCAACAACATAGACATACGGTTGTCTGACTAATTGTTCATCAATCAATCGACCCAACGACTCATCCAATTCGATTCTATAAAGAACGGCTTGTACCGGGACGAGAGGGACATTATCCCGTGAATCGATAACGAGTTCTACCTCGCCGAACATGCCGGGATAAAGTGAACCGTCTTTGTTCGGGAAAAGTATTTCGACTTGTGCAAGTCTGCTGACCGGGTCAAAAGCAGGTCGTTTCTTGGTAACCGTCCCGGTAAAAACTCTGTTGGGGTCCGACCGTACCCGCAGTCGTACCTTCTGTCCTTCCTGAACGTAATTATACTCACGGTCTACGACATTGATTTTGACCTTCACATTTTCGGTTTGGATGATACTAAAGACCGGCACGCCGCCGGCAGCCATATCGCCGAGCTCTAAAAACCGCTCGTTGATAATACCGTCAAACGGTGCCCTGATGTATGAGTAATTGTAATTCTCTTGTGCCTGCGTAAGTGAGGCGTTTGCCTGTTCTAACGACGCTTCTGTATTTTCGAATTGCGTATCGATCTGGTCGAATTGCTGTCTGCTTATCGCTTCTTCATCGTATAATCGTTGAGCCCGGTTGTATTCACGCTCCATATTATTCAAATTTGCACGGGCGATACGGAGAGCTGCCTCCGCCTGGTCGATCGCTTCTTTGAGCACTTTATTTTCAACAATTGCCATTACCTCTCCATCCGTTACGATGTCGCCTTCATCCGCCCGCATTTCAATAATTTTGTCCGGAATTCTTGAAAACAACCGGACATCACGTTCTCCGGAAACCGTGCCCATATACCGTATACTGCGGTCGATAGGACCGGTCTCGACAGAAGAAACGTGTACAGGAATTATTGTTTCCTGTTGGGCCTCATCATTATACTCACCGCACGCACCCATCATAATAAGCGCAAACGCAAGAAGAAAGATATTTATTTTCATTTTCATAACGTTCTTTTGATTCTCCTTTTAACTATTATCATATATTTTCGGAAGACAATATACCGACAGCCCGTTCCAATTGTACCGAGGTAGTATTAAAATTATAAATCGCTCGATAATAACTTATGCTTGCCTGCGTGTATGCGAGCTGTGCATCGATGACTTCAAGCAATGTCGCCGCTCCCTCTTCATACAGCAGATTCGCAAGGCGCAATCCCTCCCCGGCCTGTTCCATAACCTGTTCCTGCGATTCGAGAATTTCGGCCGTCTCTTGCAGCTTTTTATGCAAGGATTTAATTTCCATTGCAATTAGTTTGCGCGAGTTTTCTTTATGGATCTGAGTCTGTTGCAGTTCAACCTGAGCTTGCTGGTATTGTGCGGTATTACCGAATCCGTTGAATAAGGGGATCTGTATAATAAGCTGTGAACTTGAAATCCGGGTAAAATCATCACCGGTTAAACCGCTGATATCATTCTGCAATGCCTGCCAGCTCATGGAGGAACTGAAGAAAACCTTCGGCAGAAAGTTACTTCTTGCAAGACGAATACCTTCACGGTTCATGTGTTCTTGTGTATGGAGCATCTGATACTCAGGGCGATACTGATAGGCTTGTTGCACGAGTGTTTCAATATCTTCATCGAGTAAGGTGCGTCGGCGTCGGTCGAAAGATCCATTAAGATTAATACCGGACGATTCATTTATACCGAGCAGATTTATTAAATTATCAAGTGCAAGTTCGTAATTATGTTTTGCTTCGGTTACGTTGGGGCGGAGTGTACCCACCTGTACCTGAGCACGAAGCAGCTCGAACCGGGAGGTCGCACCTTCTTCATAGAATCGTTCTACCTGACGCAGATTTTCCTCAGCGCTTTCCAGAGACTGGTTTGCCACGGTAATAAGTTTTACGGCAAAGAGTATTCCATAGAAGGCATCGTAAACATTAGCGATCGTTTGTTGCTCTACCGATGAGAAATTGTATTCGGACACCTCAACTCCGCGTGATGCCATGCGGTTGCTCGCCGACAATGCACCGCCTGTATAAATCGGTTGTTCCAATGTCACACCGCTGTAAATCGTATGTTCAACACCCATACGTGCCCGTATTTCTCCGTTCGCTCCGGGAAAACCTGGTGGGGGAGAAAATACTATTTCGGGAAGTTCCCAGCTGCGGTCGTAATTACCCCTTGCAGAAACGGTCGGGAGCTGTTCCGAGCGTGCCCGGATTCTTCCGTGTAGCGATTTATATATTTCCTTTTCCGCTACCCGGATATCCGGATTGTTACGAAGAGCGATCTCAATGCTTTGTCGAAGTGTCAGCTCCGTCTGAGCATTGACAGTAGATGTTATTAATATGCATATTAATAAGATAAAGAAAACATGTCGGTAGAGAAAAAGCATGTGTTTCATAGAGATGTATCCCTTCTCAATAATCCATGTAAAAAAAGGTTGACAAAACGATCTGTTTCTTCCTTGAGTATGTCGGTTTTATCTTCTTCGGATGTATTTGCAGCGTTATTAAAATTATTGAATACAAGTATATCAAATTTCAACGCCGCCAGTTGGAGATAATAAAGTCGAGCTGCACTGTCTATATCGATTGGCGCGAATTCATTCGATTTTATCCCATCTTCGATCCATCGGCGAATAAAATTCTCTTCTTTTTTTCGATATATATTGTAAACCTTTAACACTTCGGGGTGGAAGTCGAGAAACGCCTGTGATGAAAGTTCTCCAATATTGATGAATTTTTTAATGGTTTCGATTTGCATGTCGGCATATGCGCGGAGCTTGTCCGAAGCCGATTGGACTCCGGCAACGGCCTGTTCGATCATTGAGTAGCATTCCTCCTGTTCACTGTCGATTACGGCTCTGAATAACTCCGCTTTGCCGGCAAAATGATTGTAGAGCGTGGGTTTGGTTATCTCACAATCCCGTGCCACCTCATCCATCGTAGTTTTTGAGTATCCATACCGGGAGAAGTGTTTGCGGGCAGTGAGCAAGATTGTTTGTTTACGGTTCATTGATCTTCTTTACTATTTTACTTAATTAGTATATAGTAAAGGTAAGGCTTCTAGAACAAATTGTCAACCCAAAATTGGTAGAATTTACCTAAAAATCATAACAAAATACTATATTGGTGATACGTAAAGGCAGGATATCGGCGTGGGATAGTGACGGAAATTTTATTTAATCCAGAAACCTTGAAACCGAGTAACCCCTTTGTTCGATTTCCCTTGAATGTTCCTGAAGAAATGCCCGGATTGATTTCATAGAAACAGGTAGGGTGATCCCGTATTCGATTCTTTTTACGGGATTGACATATATGTCACCCTCGTACGGCCTGAGAAGATCTATATCATCGATTTTAGCTTCGGGTGGCGTAAGTATCATTTCAGTTGAAGCAGAACCGCCTCGTGCCATGCCGATCCACTCCAATTCACCGGTCTCGCCGCGCACAGCCAGAATTAGTCCGCCGCTGATTCCTTCATTAAAGAGTGCATCAAGGATAAAAGATGCACGCCGGTCACGATTGGGATCGCTGACAATACCCCTTGTCACCATTTTATATCCCTTTGGATAGCCGAGAATATAGACAAACGATCCCCATGAAAGTTTTGAGGGATCGCCAACAGCGACACGAAGGGGAGGCGGTCTGATGGGCATAGCATTATCCCTACGGTTCACCCCTATCATTGCGACATCGTTTCTTTTATCCCGCGCAATTATCTCAAACGATCCGAGTTCGGGTAGATCGTAAATTAAATTTATTTGATAAGCTTTTATCGATATCTGTTCGATGTATGGAGAAGTAATCCGTCGTCTATCACCATCCGGATATTT
>PWJF01000485.1 GCA_003560935.1 Ignavibacteriales bacterium | reverse complement strand
GGCACGGGATGTGTGATGTAGTAATGGGAGTTTTTATATATACTTCTATAGATTCCGCTGATTATGAATATTAATTCCGTACTCGAAACAATTCAGAACATTAAGTCGGATATTCAGACGGTTTCATCTCATGAAGAACTTGAGCAATTCCGTTTGAAATATCTTGTGCGGAAGGGTATTGTCCAGCAGATGTTTGAACGACTCAAGACCGCCGCTCCCGAAGATCGGCCGGTTCTCGGGAAAGCGTTGAACGAGCTTAGCCGGACAGCACAGCAGCTCTTCGATGAAAAGAAGCGCGAGCTTGAGCAATCCCGGCATGCTTCGAAAGATACACTCGATCTTACTATACCCGGACGCCGCCGTCCGGTAGGCACCAAACATCCGGTGACACAGGCGCTCGATGATATGACAAATATCTTTAAATCGATGGGTTTTGCCGTTGCACTCGGACCGGAGATCGAAGATGATTTTCATAATTTCGAAGCATTAAATTTTCCTCCCGATCACCCTGCACGTGATATGCAGGATACGTTCTTTCTCGATAAAACGGCTCTCCTGCGTACACATACTTCACCGGTACAAATCCGAGTGATGATGAACCAGCCGCCGCCAATCCGCCACGTTATGCCCGGACGGGTGTACCGCAACGAAGCTATCAGTGCCCGTAGCTACTGTATGTTTCATCAACTTGAGGGGCTGGCTGTCGATGAACACATAACATTTGCAGAATTAAAAGGAACGCTTGCAACGTTTGCAAAGAGGTTTTTTGGATCGAGCGTGAAATATGTATTCCGCCCGAGTTTCTTTCCGTTCACAGAACCAAGCGCCGAAATGGATATCTCATGCTTTCTTTGCAAGGGGAAGGGATGCCGTGTGTGCAAACAAACCGGCTGGCTCGAAATTCTCGGGTGCGGTATGGTAGATCCGAATGTTTTTAAAGCGGTCGGGTACGATCCCGAAAAAGTGACCGGATATGCATTCGGTATGGGTATCGACCGTACTGCGCTGCTTCTGTATGGAATCGACGATATCCGTATGTTGTATGAGAACGATGTTCGTTTACTCAACCAATTTACCTGACAATTGTTTTTCAATCAATGAGCGAAGCCAATTAATTTCTTACGTTACCTATGAATATATCATTCAACTGGCTAAAGGATTATGTGACGATTCATGAATCGCACGAAGAGATTGCAGACCGTCTCACTATGGCCGGTCTCGAGGTGGAAGCGATGCGCTCGACAAAAGAGATCTACGAAAAATTCGTCGTCGGAGAAGTTCGTGATGTAAGGCAGCATCCAAACGCGGACCGGCTAACGGTGTGCGATGTTTATGACGGAAAGAAGAAACACACCGTTGTCTGCGGTGCACCGAATGTTGCCAGAGGACAAAAAGTAGTGTACGCTCGAACCGGCTCAATTGTACCGGCAAACGGTATGGAAGTCCGTGAGGTGGAGATCCGCGGGCAATCCTCTGCGGGTATGATTTGCTCCGAATATGAACTTGAGGTCGGCGGAGATCATGAAGGTATTCTTGTGCTTCAGGATGATGCAAAAACCGGTTCGACATTCTCTAAATACTATTGGGAAAATGATGTAGTTTTTGAGATAGGTATAACTCCGAACCGCCCCGATTGCCTTTCACATATCGGCGTTGCCCGCGAGATAGCGGCTTTATATAAACGGTCCTTGAAAAAACCAAAAATTAACATCAAAGAATCCGGGCAGTCCGTTAAGTCGGTACTCAAAATTGATATTAAAGATCCCGGCCATTGCCCGCGATATGTAGGGCGGTTCATTGATAGTGTGTCTATCGGTGCGTCACCGGTTTGGATGCAGCGTCGATTAAAAATGATCGGTATCCGTCCGATCAACGCGGTTGTCGATGTTACGAATTATGTAATGATGGAATACGGACAACCGCTTCATGCATTCGATTTCAACCTTATCGAAGGGAAAAAGATCGTCGTGCGTCTTGCAAAGGATGATGAAAAATTTGTAACGCTCGACGAAAAAGAACGGTCGCTGACAAAGAAGAATTTACTAATTTGCGATGCGAAGCGTCCGGTTGCAGTTGCCGGAGTAATGGGCGGATTGAATTCTGAAATTAACAATGATACAACGTCGGTCTTGATCGAAAGTGCGTACTTTTCACCGTTCTCGGTACGGCATACATCTAAACAACTTGGTATGGTAACCGAGTCATCGTATCGTTTCGAGCGGGGCGTCGACCCGTCGCGTACTGCCGAAGCTGCCGACCGTGCCGTGCAGTTAATTCAACAGTTTACAGGCGGAACTGTCTATCGCGGACGAGTCGATGCATATCCCAAAAAGATCAAACCGTTAACGGTTTCGTTTCGCATAAAGCAGGTGGAACGTGTGCTCGGCATTTCGATACCGGTTCCCACTGTCAAAGGAATTTTTAACCGGCTTGGTCTCGACGTGAAAGAATCCGGGAAGCGGAGTGAATGGCGATGCGGTATTCCTACATTCCGCCCCGATATCGAACGCGAGATTGATCTCATCGAAGAGATTGTACGTGTATACGGATACGATAAAGTACCTGCACAGGAGACAGCGGCTATTAGATTTACATCGGATGATATACGTCCCGGACTTCACGACCGTATACGTGAGTGGTTTGTGGGTGCGGGATTTCAGGAAGTGGTTTGCAACAGCATGGTGCCCGGTACATGGAATTCATTCGCAGGCAAACCGGCAGTAAGGGTGAACAATCCGCAAAATCAGGATATGACCGATCTGCGCACCTCGCTCATTCCGGGCATGCTCCAGGTGGTAAAACACAATCTGAATCGCGGCAATGAAAGTCTTCGTCTGTATGAAATCGGTCATATATTTTCGCTGGATTCCTTTTCCGGTTCAAAAAACTATATAAATAATTACCACGAAGGCGAGTCTATCGGGCTTGTGCTTACCGGTTCACGGAATCCCTATGACTGGTCGTTAAAAGATGCGAAATTTGACTTCTATGATCTGAAAGGGGAGGTTGAGTCTCTGACAAGCAAATTTAATCTTGACAAAATAGAATATAATATTTATTATAGTACCAGTAACACTTTAATTGATGAAGCGATTGGCATTGAATATCAAGGGGTTCTGAGGGGATATTTCGGTAAAGTATCAAATAAAGTGCTGAAGTTATTTGATATTGAAAGTAGTGTGTATGCGGCGGAGCTTGATATTGAGCTATTTAACGAATTTGCTCCTATAGAGAAAAAGTATCGGGAAGTTCCAAAGTATCCACCGGTACATCGCGATCTTGCTTTTATACTTGATGAATCGGTGCCGTTCCGGGATCTTGAAAATATTATCAGGAAAAACGGAGGACCGCTGATACACAATCTGTCGTTTTTCGATATCTACCGCGGTGAAAAGATAGGCACAGGGAAAAAAAGTGTAGCGGTAGCACTGGAATTGTTATCGATAGAAAAAACACTGACGCAGCCTGAGATTGAAGAAACGGTTTCGCAGATTGTACGAGCCGTTGAGCACAACCTGAATGGCGTGTTGCGATCATAAGATGATCATTGTTTAATAATCAACTATTCGTGGTGAGCGAAAAACAAGAAAATACTATACTAACAGAGAATGTTCAGCAATTGGAAGCGACGCTTCGCGGCCTTTGGGATAGGACAAAACAAGCCGCCGAAATGATTCAGTCGTTGCGTGAACAAAACCGTACACTCCTGAATACTGTTGATGAACTCGAAGCGAAAGTTGAGATGCTGCAAGCAAAACTGAACCGGCGTGATGATGAGGTGCAGTTAATGCAGCAACAACTTCACGAAATCAGAAGCAACGGACTCGGAATGTTGAATCAGGACGAAAAAGCCGAACTTCGGAAACAGATTGTTAGTTTAATAGATAAAATTAATTCACACTTGTAAATGCATCTGTCGTTGCAGCAGACTGTCGGTGCGGCAATAAGATATCGCTCATAATAAACAAGAGCAGGAAATTGTGAAAAGTCTACGAGTGAAAATATTTGGGTCTGAGTATCCGTTACGTAGTGAGGATGAGGAATTTACGCAGCGTGTTGCTACCTATGTAGACCAGATGATTGAGCGAATTCATGAGAAAATACCCGATCAACCTCCTCTTACGATAGCGGTACTTACCGCGTTAAACGTAACCGAAGACATGATGAAGGATAGAGAGAAAAGCCATATAGTATTGCAAAATGTAAACGGTGAGTTAGAAAGAATGTCCCGACATCTGTCCGACGTCATGGATGATACCGGTGAATGACCGGTATCCGTACGTTGAGGATACATCGGTGTTCTTTTCCATGTCAATATGCATTAGTGTAACCGCACAGTGCAGCCGCAGCAACATTTAAATGAAGAACTAACAGTCTCATTTACAGGGAGCTTGACTCTTGGCGTTGACTGCAGACCACATTCTCATCCCGACATGTCGGGATGAGAAACCGGTATCGTAAGGTAACGGTCAGTGGAAGCGGAATGCGTTCAGGCGAGTTCCCACACTGTCTTGAAGGAGTTCTTCCAGACAATGACTGCGGTTGTGTTTGTGCGGTTTTTTTTATTTTGAGAATCGAGTTACGATTGTATTCGTACCGGAGGATATATGGATTTATTTGTGGTAATCCTGATTGGTGTGGTTGGACTTGCCATTGGATTCGGAATCGGATGGAGGCTACGTTTGCGAACGGAGCGGAATTTGGTGCAGTCCGCTGAAATACGGGCGAAGAAAATTCTTGATGATGCCGAAAAAGAAGCCAGCACTTTAAAACGTGAAAAGATTTTAGAAGCAAAAGACGAGTGGTATAAAAAGAAACAAGAATTTGAAGCGGATGCTGCACGCCAGAGAAGCAAACTCCAGGCACAGGAAAAACAACTCGCATCACGTGAACAGAATCTCGAAAGAAAACTCGATATTTTCCTGAAAAAAGAGAAAAATCTGCAAGACCTTGAGCAAAACTTGCAAAATAAAATCAGGAATGCGGAAAAACGCGAAGAACAATTGGATGCCATGCTAAAAGAACAAAACAGCCGGCTCGAGCGGATCAGCAGCATGACGATCGATGAAGCAAAAAAAATGTTGTATGAAAATCTGATAAATGAAGTGAAAGCCGAAGCGGCCCAGTATATACGCGAAATCCGCGATCAAACCCGCATTGATGCCAAAAAGGAAGCGCAACGAATTACCGTGCAAGCAATTCAACGTACCGCTGTCGATCATTCGGC
>PWJF01000309.1 GCA_003560935.1 Ignavibacteriales bacterium | reverse complement strand
CGTCCGGGTGTTACCATCGATGCAGCGCGCGGCGAGTTGATTTTCCCATCGCTGCGTCCATTCGATGATAAATTGGTTCAGGCAGAACTTGACGAATATCGCTATCCCGAAGTATATGATACCACCGCTTCGGCAGCCCGCCAGCGTACGGAAAAAGACCGGTTCAGAATACGCGGTCAATATTCTTCGACGGTTGCGTCTTCATACAATCTTGGTTTCAATGTTGTCGAAGGAAGCGTGCAGGTATATCTCGGCGCCAACCGGCTGCAGGAGGGAACGGATTACACCGTCGATTATATGCTCGGTCAGATAAATATACGGAGCGAAGCGGCATTACAACCGGGGGCAGACCTTCGTATCACCTATGAACAAAATGAGCTGTTCCAGATTGCCTCGAAAACCTTACTCGGTCTGCGCGGTGAAATGCCGCTCGGACGATATACCAATTTGAACTTTACCGTCATGAGCATGCGTGAAGAAACGCTTGCCGATAAAGTCCGGGTGGGGGAGGAACCGATAAGCAATACGATCTTTGGTATCGACGGCAGAACACGTATTCCGATGAATTTTGTAACCGATGCAATGAACAAGCTTCCGTTTTTCAACACGATGGCTGAATCAAATCTCCAGCTCAGCGGTGAAGCGGCGTATATCAGACCGAATCGGAATACAAAGCGTTCAACCGTCGATATGGACGGGGGAAAAGGCGTCGCATACATAGATGATTTCGAGGGTTCACGCCGGAGTGTACCGATCGGGATAAACTACGGTAACTGGAAATATGCAAGTCCGCCGGCAAGCACCCCGGAACTCGGTGACACGCTGCAGCCCGAAACAATGGTAGAATATAAAGCGAAGACCTATTGGTATAATGCATTTGCACAGCACGAAGTTACATTAGTAAGCGACATATGGCCCGAGCGGCAGGTGCAGCGGGGAGAGGAACGTGTTCAGGTATTACAGGTACGATATAATCCGCGTCAACGGGGTGAGTACAATTATTCGTGGGATCTTATGGAAACAATTTATAATAACCCGCGGAACTCGTGGGGGGGAATGATGCGCGCGTTGACCGGTTCCACGAAAAATCTTGTTGAAGAAAATCTGAATTTTATCGAGTTCTGGGCACGGATCGAGGGTGATGCACGTGACGGTAAGATGTATATCAACATGGGACAGATATCCGAGCGTATTATCTATGAAGAACGCCTTCACGGTAACCGGGTCAACGGTATTCATCAGGAAGACGGCAGCCAGGGCAGACAACCCACCGGTGTGTTAAACGAGGGAGAAGACGTCGGTCTGGACGGAATCACGACCGAAGAAGAACGGGAAATTTTCGAGGACTGGTTACAACATTATCAGGGTACACCGTTATACGATGAATTGTTCGAAGATCCCTCGGGTGATAACTATCGACCGCCCACTGCCGGCAATTACTCAGGAGTAATTGGTGTAGAAGGTAACGCTCAGACAGAAGCGGGATACCTTCCCGATACGGAAGATCTGAACCGCAACGGTATCGTTGATCTTACCAACAGTTACTATGAATATGAGATCAGTCTGGATACAACAAATGCTTTTCAAGATAATCCGTACATTATCGGAGGGGGAAATAACGGTTGGTATCAGTTCCGGATCCCGATCCGGGCTTATGATGAAATTGTCGGTAATCCATCATTCGATAATGTTGAATTTTTCCGTGTATGGTTTACCGGATTTGAAGAAGAAATCCATCTGCGAATTGTGGAGTTCTCATTTACCGGAAATCAGTGGGAAGAAGAAATTCGCGATGACGAAACGCTGGTCGTTTCGGTATTAAACAGACAGGAAAATCCCGATTATTACTCGCCGCCCGGTGTTCGTCCACCGCGTGAACGATTACCCGATGGCGATATCATCGAAGGCAACGAACAATCGCTTGTGTTGACCGTTAATGATATGAATCCGAACGACAGCCGGCAGGCGTTCCGCTATTTTCCTGTACGTTCGCTCGATGTTTTTAATTACCGGTCGATGCGAATGTTTGTCCATGGCGATCAGACCTGGCATGTAAGTGAAGATGCCTCCGATCGCGACGCCGAAATATTCATTCGCTTCGGCGCCGATACGTCGAACTATTATGAATATCGTCAACCGATCTGGCCGCTGTGGCATGAAAACAATTTTGTGCATATCGACTTCGCTCAGCTTACTGCAACAAAAGCGGTCCGCGATACCGCTACAAACAGCAGTGCTCCCATCCCCGTGGAGGGCGGTCCGCCCGGTGCAACATACCGTGTTGTACGAAATCCATCGTTGACGCAAATACGTTACATGTCGATCGGTATTGCCAATCCCGGCGATGAGAACGGCGGCGGGAAAACGTTGAACGGTCAGGTGTGGCTAAACGAAATGCGTTTAATCGACATTGATGATACACCGGGATGGGCATACAGATTGAGTTCATCATTTAACCTTGCGGACTTCGGAACCGTTCGTTTCAATATGTCGCAAACGGATCCAAACTTTCACCGTCTCGACCGGAACTTCGGTTCGCGACAAACAAGCCGCAGATGGGAAATAGGAGCAAGTTTCTCACTACAGAAATTGCTTCCGCAGAATTGGCAGCGGGGAACCGAACTTCCGATCAATTATACGCGTACTGAAAACATTGTCAGTCCTCAGTACATACCGGGCACCGATATACTTATATCAGGTGCAATGGAACGTCAGAAAGAACAGCTTGTGGAATCCGGAGTTGAACCCGCAGAAGCGCAGAGAATGGTGGAAGAAATTCGAATCGAATCACAAACAGTACGAATAACCGATTCATACACAGCCCCGAATATACGGTTGCAAATACCGACCGACCGCTGGTATCTTCGTGAAACCATAAACAACTTACGGTTCGGTTTTAATTATAATAATACGCGCGACCGCAGCCCGACAATTGAAAACCGTCAGAGCTGGTCGTGGCAGGCGCGTTCAACATATCAGTTGACATTCAGCCGGAATAACTACTGGCAGCCGTTCCAGAGTTTATTCGACCGTGTTCCTTTGCTCGACCATTACAAAGATGTAAGGTTTTTCTATTCACCGGCGAATTTTAACACCGGTATGAATTTGCAGCGTACACGGACCAATGAGCGCCAGAGACGTCAGGATCGGAGCAGACCGACGGTTCGTAATTTTACCGCGAACCGTAATATGGCGTTCAGCTGGCGGTTTATTGAGAATGCTTTTATCAACCCCTCGCTCGATTATCGTCTAAATGTCGCAAGTTCACTCGTTCACTTTGAGATCGACGATCAAGGCCGGCAACGCCCGTGGTCTGCAATAATGAGTGATATAGTCGGCGGTCCCGGTATTATCGATTTCGGTATAGATAATAATTATAACCAGGAAGTTCGTCTCGATACTCGACCCCGGCTGCCTGCATTATGGGGTATTAACCGGTATTTTGAGATAAACAGCGGGTACAGTGCAAGCTACCGGTGGACTCGAAACCTCGCACAGGAAACCCTGGGACGCAGTGCAGGAGTCAACGCACGATTTGATGCGTCGATGACGGTGAACCTGAGGGATTTAGGGAATAATATTTTCGGTGCCCAACAACAGCCGGCCAGACGGGGCGGACAGCAACAAGCACCGCGGGGTAGAAATCGGGATGATCAGCGGCAGCCGCAGGAAGAACAGCCCGAAGAAGAAAAGGAAGATACCGAATCGGCAACCGGCTTTGCGGCGATTAAAAAAGCACTCGAATATTTGATCAAAGTACCCTTCCTCGATTATGACCGGGTAACGGTGAGCTTTAATCAAAACCGCAATATACAAAACAGCGGACTTGTTGGGGGAACCGGACTCCATAACTTCTGGGGTAAGCTGCCATTTTCGGATGAACCGGATATCGAGCACGGACCGTCGCGAAGATACCAGCTCGGTCTTTCATCAACACCGGCTGCTTTGCGTGCACCGAACGGCAGCTTGATCGATAACTTCTCCGAGACGAACCGGGTCACAATGCGAACACAGCGCCAGCTCTGGCAGGGTGCACGTATTGATCTTAACTGGAATTATTCATGGGGCTTCAATCGCAATCATAGTTTGATCACCGATTCACTTGGTGTGCCGGAGATCGTAAGCACGAACCAAGCCGGGGATATTGACCGTTCGTTCTTTACTCTTCCTTCGTTACCGGGTTTAAGTATGCTTGGCGGTAATCTGGAAGAGGTGATAAATATATTCCAGGAATCACTGAATGACCCGACGGATGAGAGGAGCGAAGGCGAAAAGCTATCCGCTGCGTTCGAAGAGGGAATGGAATCGTTCTCGTTCCTGAGCCGGTTTTTCGGTGATGCACTGCCGCGCATGAATTGGAATTTCAGATGGGAAGGATTGGAACGGTTAAGTATCTTTGAAGGATGGGCGCGCCGAGTATCGCTCGATCATGCATACTCATCGAATTATACGACTCGATGGCGGAGACGCTCGGATGTAGATGGAAAGCAAACGGAAATGCAGCGTATTTCCATGGGATTCAATCCGCTTGTCGGTATAAACATTACGTTTAAAGAATTTATGAAAGGTAATCTATCGGCAAACGCGCGGTATAACACATCCACGAATTATGATCTAAATTATTCTTCACGAATAATCGTGCAGAGTGTCACGCAGGAAATTTCTTTTACTGCATCCTACGGGCGCCGTGGCTTTGCAGTGCCGTTGTTCGGGCTTTCGCTCAGCAATGACATCGATATCAGTATGACATATTCGTTAGCCAGCAACGAACGCCTGCGATACACCACAGAAGTGCTTCGCGGTGACGGTATCGGACAGACCGATGACGGCGCAACCCGCACAAGTTTTGAGCCGCGTATACGCTATGTGCTCAGTCAACGTGTTACCGCTTCGATATTTTACCGCCACTCGAAAGTCACACCGAACAAGGAAGGTTCGCGTACACCGGGTATGACAACCAACGAAGCCGGACTCGATATTAACATCGCTATCCGGTAAACGGAACACTCCCTTTTGTTAATCATTTTTCGTATATTGTGAACAGACCATTTTAACGCACGAGTCAGCCATGAACTCTGATGATTTCCGAAAATACGCTCACGAACTTGTTGACTGGATGGCAGACTACCTGGATAAGGTCGAATCATATCCCGTAAAAGCACAAACGAGACCGGGAGAAATACTCGATCAACTTCCGGAACATCCCCCCAAACAGGGTGAATCATTCGAT
>PWJF01000296.1 GCA_003560935.1 Ignavibacteriales bacterium | reverse complement strand
GTTTTTACGGTTATGGATTCCGAGCCGTCGATAAAGAGCAAACCGGATGCCGTTGTCCTCGCTGGATTTCATGATACAATTGAGTTCAGAAATGTAACGTTCTCATATCCATTAAAAGCCCCGGTGCTTATACCCGATAACGGACATGCTGTGTTGAAGGATGTCAGTTTCACCGTAAAGAAAGGAGAAGTCGTTGCGATTGTCGGACCGAGCGGCAGCGGAAAAACGACCCTCATCGATCTGATACCGAGATTCTACGATCCTATTCACGGTTCGATAGTAATCGATGAACATGATTTACGGGATGTCGAGGTAAAGTCTCTCCGGCAGCTCATCGGAATAGTTACGCAGGAAACAATACTCTTCAATGATACCCTGCGGAACAATATTGCATACGGACTTGACGATTGCAGTGACGAGTCGATCTTTGAGGCGGCCAAAGCTGCAAATGCCGATGTGTTTATCAGATCGTTTCCCGAAGGCTATGATACGGTAATCGGCGACCGCGGCGTACGGTTATCGGGAGGACAGCGGCAGCGGATTTCAATTGCGCGTGCACTCCTGAAAAATCCTCCGATTATGATACTCGACGAGGCGACCAGCGCGCTCGATTCCGAATCGGAAATACTCGTACAGGAAGCTATCGACAAGCTGATGCAGAACCGCACGTCGTTTGTCATTGCGCACCGATTGTCGACCGTGAGGAATGCCGATACCATCTTTGTTTTAGAGAGAGGTACCATCGTTCAACAGGGAACCCATGCAGAGTTGATTGGACAGGAGGGGGCGTTATATCAGAAACTCTACGAGTTGCAATTCCATATTTAATCTTCAAAAGGAGGTAGCTATGGAAGAAAACCTGAATAAAGACCAGATGTTGTTTACCAGTTTAATTATGATGTTTCAGACTGCAGCAATGCAGCACATGGGTAAACTTAAAAATCCGATTACCGATACGATCGAACGCGACATTGAGCAGGCAAAGATATCGATAGATATCCTTGATATGATACAGAAGAAGACCGAAGGGAATCTTGCCGAGTATGAGAGTAAGCTGCTCAAATCTGTTTTGCATGAGTTGCGCTTAAATTATGTTTATGAACGTGACAGGAAAGAGGAAGATGCTAAGAAAGAAGAGGATGTGAAAAAAGGTGAGAATGCAAAAGAGACATCAGACAATAAAAAAGAAAAGAAAGAATAATAAATGAAATTCGGGATTGTCGGTAATTTCCAAAAAGAGAACTTTGCCGGTGCAATTGCTGCATTGCTGAAAAAATTAGAGAACGCCTCGATCGATTATATTATCGATGAAGATGTTGCTCACTATTTGCATGGCACGGGCGATGCCTTTTCATTACGCAAGGAAGCAGTCAGCTCAATCGAAACGGTGTTCTCGGGATCGGATCTAATCGTAGTGTTGGGCGGCGACGGCACCATGTTGCGTTTTGCACGGCAGGCAGCAATGACGGATAAACCGATCCTCGGTGTTAATCTTGGTAAACTCGGCTTCCTGGCGGAAGTATCCACCGCTGAGTTATCGGATTGTATCGACGAAATTATACATGGAGATTATATTGTAAGCAACCGCCTTATGATAGAGTGCACAATTCAAGAGAACCAGGATGAACGGATATTTGGAGTAAACGATATCGTCGTTGATCGTGGTGGATTGCTTCGGGTGATAGATGTGGAATCGTATGTCGATAACGATTATCTCAGCACATTTAAGGGTGACGGACTCATTATCAGTACACCGACGGGATCGACAGGGTATTCGTTATCGTGCGGCGGTCCTATCGTAGCGCCAGATACCAACGTGCTCATTATAACGCCGGTAAGTCCGCACACTCTTAATGTAAGACCGGTTATCATTCCCGCGGAAAAGAGTGTACGAATCGTTGTCCATTCACCGGAAACTACGGTACAGATTGCGTCCGATGGTCAGTTACAAAAACGCTTATCGACGCCGGTCGAACTTGTAATCAGGCGTTCGAATAAACAGGTTCAACTGATAAAACGCAAGGTGCGTAGTTATTATGATATTTTACGGGAAAAGCTGATGTGGGGGAGAGATGTGCGGGTGAATCCGGTGAAGAAATCTTATTAATTATTCTCTGCGCCCTCGGCTATCCATGTGTATATTCCCTGTTGTTGGTTGGGAGTAAGAGGCTGGCGGTTCAAGGGCATTTGTTCCCCAAACTGACCGGATATTCGTAAATACAACATACTTGCATCTGGATTACCCGGCACATAGAGATCCGGGCGTTGAGTAAGTCGTAGATAACTTGTTAAACTCAAACCACTTGCCATTGAAGCATCGTTGTGACAGCCTGAGAAAGTACAGGTCTGATTGAAAAGCGGCTGTACATGCTCGCTGTAACTAACATTATCTTCGGGAAAAACGATATCAGAACCCGGGCCGACTGAATCTTCACATCCGAATACAATAAGAAACGGGAGTGTAAAGCCGGTAATCATCAAAACGTGAATTATTCGACGTACAGTCATTTTATCAATCCCCTCATTGTATGAAAAAGGCGCAGGCAATTTATCCAGCGCCGAAAAAACATAAAACGGAATATTCTCCCGCGAATTTGTTTGTCAACTGTCTGCTGCCAGCTGACTTTGTGGAGCCGAAGGGGATCGAACCCTCGACCTCGTGAATGCCATTCACACGCTCTCCCAGCTGAGCTACGGCCCCATTTTTAATTACCTAAAAAGATACGGCGATTCCCGAATAAAGTCAAATTGCGAATAGAAGCGTATTTTTGTATCTTGAGAAGTCAACTTGCTCATTCAGTGGAGGTTTTCATTATATGATTGTGATGAAATTCGGTGGTACGTCAATAAAATCGACTGACGATATTCACCGGATCATCAACATTATCCGTCAACACCGTGATGAGATGCCCGTTGTTGTTATCTCGGCATTTTCTCAGGTCACAAACCGGCTTGAAAAGATTGCAGCACTCTCTGCGATGAAACAGACGGATTCCGCTCACAACACAGCCCGCGAACTGTTTGAACAGCATGAACAATTCGCTGATGCGCTTCTTTCACCCCAACGAAAGAAAAACTTTCTCGATGAAGCGAATGTATATAAAGAACAGCTACAACAGCTTATCGACGGATTATCGCTCGTCGGTGAAGTAACTGCGAGAACAATTGACCAATTCTCATCGTATGGCGAACGGTTAGGGTCGCTGTTATTTACGCTTATTATGCAGGAATCTGATTTACCCGCCGAATTAATCGGCGTTGAAAAATATCTCTATACTTCAGGTGAATATTCCCGGGCAGTACCACTATTTGACGAAGTACAGAATAGTATCCAGAAAACGTTTCAACCGGTGCTGAGTAATAGATGCATCCCTGTTACTCCCGGATTTATTGGAATCACAAAACGGGGTATCTGGACGACAATGGGAAGGGAATCGTCCGATTACACTGCATCGCTGATCGGAACATATCTTGCCGTAAAAGAAGAGCAGCTCTGGAAAGAGGTCGAGGGTATCCGGACTGCCGATCCGGTTATTTTTAACAGTACTATGCCGGTTGAAAAATTAAGTTATCGCGAGGCATTAGAGCTTGCAAATCTCGGAGCGAAGGTGCTTCATTCCCGCACAATATTGCCGGTAATCGAAACCGGTATACCGATACGAGTGCTGAGTTCACGGGTTCAGCCATCAGGGCAGACCTTTATTACCGCTGACACCGAAGATACCGGCGTAAAATCTATTACCTGCAAAAAGGATATCGATCTTATTCGGATCAGTGTGCCCTATCATGCGAACGGCGATATTCAGCTTGCACATCTCAATCAATTTATCCGGACTCTACCCGTCGGAATTCATCTGACGTTACAGGTTGGCTCTGAGACGGTCGTACTCATCGATTCGAAAAACGCGACTGACGATCTTATCGATTCACTAAAGCGATATGGTTCGGTAGAGCATATTACCGGTACAGCTCTTGTAGGAATTGTCGGTGAAGATATCGGCAGAATTCCGGATTATGGGATAAAATTTGTCGAGGCACTAAAAGGAATTCAAAAAGGTGTACTACTTTCCGGCGCTTCACCGCGCAGTATCTGTGCGGTTGTGCCGGACAGTGATTCACAAAATCTCGTTGAAAAATTACACCGTGAATATTTTGTTTCTCATCACGCAACCGGATAACAAAGGATCCCTTCCATGACATCAACGTTGAAAATCGGACTTGTCGGATATGGTAAAATGGGTAAAGCTATCGAAACGGTAGCGAAAAAACAGGGGATTGCGATCGGTAAAATTATCTCCTCGAAAGATAACAATGAAGGGAAAGGAATTCGTGCAATGACGAAAAATGATGCAGATGTGTTGCTCGATTTCACCGTACCCGGTGCTGTACTTACCAATATAAAAGCAGCGGCGGAATGCGGATTAAATATAGTGGTCGGTACTACCGGCTGTCATGACAATCTGGACAAGGCACAATCTATCGTGGAAAAAAACGATACCGGATTGTTTTACGCATCGAATTTCTCAATCGGGATGAATATAATGTTTAGGCTTGTGCAACAGGCGGTTCGGTTTTCAAACGGTTTCCCGGAATACGATGTTTATGTGCATGAATTTCACCATACCCGGAAGAAAGACAGTCCGAGTGGATCTGCATATTCACTTGCAAATATTATCATTAACGAATCTGCAGGGAAAACACGTATAGAAACGGAGCGGCTTACCGATAGTATCGATCCAGAAACATTGCATGTATCCTCAACGCGCGCAGGTTCGATTATCGGCACACATATTGTTGGTTTCGATTCAGATTTTGATTCTATTGAAATAAAGCATTCCGCCAAAAATAGAATGGGCTTCGTGCAGGGAGCGCTGCGAGCCGCGGAATGGTTGAAGGGAAAAACCGGTGTGTATACTATGGAAGACCTCTTGCGTGTGTAATTTTTTAATAAAACGAACAGGAATATCTCATGGGATTATTATTTAAAGGAACTTGTCCGGCTCTCATAACACCATTTACAAAAACCGGCGAAGTTGACGTCGAAGCCTATAAAAAACATGTGGAGTTTCAGATTAATGGCGGGGTCGATGCGGTTGTAGTATTGGGAACCACCGGCGAGGCTGTTACCCTGACAGAAAAAGAACGCCTGCACTTAATCGGGATAACGGTAGAAGTAGTGAATAAACGGGTCCCGGTCATTGCAGGGACCGGAAGCAACGCGACCGCAGAATCGGTT
>PWJF01000521.1 GCA_003560935.1 Ignavibacteriales bacterium | reverse complement strand
GAGCTCATTCCATCGCCAATCAATGCATTTAAGACGAGCAGCGGGTACCGGTTATTGTTGTGAACACCAAATGTTTTGGTGCCCATACAAACATATGCCTGGTGTACAGGTTTTTTTATCTCTACATACTTGCTGCGTTTTTTGGGTAAACGGAGTTTACCGTTGTCGTACGACCGTCGTTGTAACGATCCGATATACCGGTCCGCATACCGGACGAGTTGATCGTGATCAACGTTTCCTGCCGCGGCAAGGACGATCCTGTCCGGTGTATAGTTTTGTTCGAGAAAATCGAATAAGTCGTCCCGACTTATCTGCTGTATGCTCTCCGGGTTACCGATTATCGGCTCACCCAGCGGATGAGGATGATATAATACTTTATCAAGATAGTCGTGAATAAGATCGTCGGGATCGTCTTCAATTTGTTTTAATTCTTCGAGAACAACGGATTTTTCTTTAGCGATCTCTTTAGGGTGAAACGTCGGTTCTTTAACCAGATCCGTTATTACATCGACCGCTTTTTCGAGATGTTCATCGAGTACTCTCGCATAAAAACATGTATGTTCCTTAGTTGTGAATGCATTGATATACCCGCCGATGGATTCAAGACTCTGCGCAATCTGCCGCATATTTCGCCGGTGAGTACCCTTGAATACCATGTGTTCAATGAAATGGGATATCCCATTTTTCCCGGTATGCTCATAACGCGACCCGACGTCAACCCACAATCCGACTGAAACCGACCGCACAGTCGGAATATACTCACTTATAATGCGAATCCCATTGCTTAAAACAGATTTAAGGTAATGTGTTTCGTCGGGGGAAGACGCGTGATGTGCACCTTTTCGATTTGTCATGCCGATTGTAACAGTGTGCTTAAACATATACTACATAAAATGATAATATTGGAGTATAAGATACCATATTTGGCGTTAATAAGCAAGATATGAATTGACGGCTAAATTATTGTAATTACATTACCTACGTTTCTCTTGAATGAGCAATATACAAAGACTGTATTTTCGAAACCACCATATCGATTGCCACCCTGTTCTCCCCGCCTTTTGGTATGATTACATCGGCCCATCGCTTGGAGGGCTCAACAAACTCGAGATGCATCGGCTTGACCGTAGCGATGTATTGATTTATTACCGAGTCAAGGGATCTGCCCCGCTCAATAATGTCGCGCCGGAGACGGCGGATAAGTCGTTCGTCATCATCCGTATCGACATATATCTTGATATCCATTAAATCGCGCAGCTTTTTCTCTGCGTATAGCAGAATTCCTTCTATAATCAAAAAATCGCGCGGGGAAATAACACGACATCCCGGCATTCGCGAATGTGTCGTAAAATTATATATCGGCTGCTCGATTGTTTCACCCTTTTTAAATTTACGGATATGATCGATCAGCAGTGATGTTTCAAGAGAATCCGGGTGGTCGAAGTTTATCGTAGACGGGTCGGCGCCGTCGAAATGCGAGATATCGCGGTAATATGAGTCATGCTGGATAACGGCAATTTTTTCCTGATCGAGACTCTCGATTATCTTATTCGTGACTGTTGTCTTTCCCGAGCCGGAACCGCCCGCTATTCCTATAATGAGAGGTTTCATGTTTCAGGTTTCAGGTTATGGCTCACATCTAATAGTTGTCAAGAACTGCATGATATTACAAGATACTTTTTTATACGAAGCAACGCAATATACAGTTGAATACGAACGGTGAATTTCTTATTATAGATTTAAATTTTATCTCATACCTATGATCACGACTTTTCTTTTCGTACTGACAGCACTCTACACTATTATGTTCACCGTTCTGTTGTTCGGAATCCGGCGTCCTCCCGATCAACCGTTGTCGAACGATACACCAAAAATCTCCGTGCTCGTCGCTGCCCGTAATGAAGAAGCATCGATTGAGAAATGCATCATATCTTTGTTACAGAACGATTATCCCGAACATCTCACGGAAATAGTTCTGATAAATGATTCCTCCACGGATAAAACCGGCGATATAATGTGCCGTTACGCCCGTCAACATAAAAACATCGTATATGTGTATATCGAGATGGAATCGAAGAAACTCCGGGGGAAGGCAAACGCACTCGCCGAAGGAATAAAGAGATCTTCCGGGAAAATATATCTCTTCACCGATGCTGATTGCGATGCACCGCGTCAATGGATACGTAAACAAGTATCATACTTTGATACTGATACCGGCATTGTGGGCGGGTTCACAAGGCTCCGGTCGTGGAACTGGTTTACCGGCATGCAGGCGCTCGACTGGTTTTTTCTATACACCGTTGCAGCGGCTTTTACCGGCTTCAATAAACCGCTCACTGCGGTCGGCAACAATTTGTGCGTTCGAAAAGAAGCGTACGATGCTGCAGGCGGATATGAGAACTTACCGTTCAGTGTAACCGAAGATTATATACTTGTTCATGCAGTTAAGAAAACAGAGAATTGGAAAATACGCTTCCCGATGGACCCGGCTACACTTATCCGGAGTAATCCGTGCCCGGATTTTCCATCGCTCTTTAACCAGAAACACAGGTGGGCAAGCGGCGGGAGCGATATGGAACCCGGAGGCTTTCTGGTTTTTACCCCCGTCTTTTTATTATACGTACTGATTATTCTCTTCCCGTTAGCAGGGATTATACCGGCGGTTACTGCATTCGTCATCAAAATGTGTGTGGACTGTATTCTTTTATATAGACCGCTGTCGGCATTCAAAGCGACCGGTTTGTACAGATATATTTTCCATTTTGAAGTATTACATTTTGCGTATGTTTTGCTGCTTCCTTTTCAAATTATCTTCAGTAAAAAAGTTATATGGAAAGACAGAAGTTATGAGAAATAACGGTAGAGCTCTCTCTCTTGTTTTATTATGTTTCATGTTTGTGAATAACCAGTCTGCAGCGGATGATACGATGACCGACGAGAGCGGTTGGAAGTGGCTCCAGGGAGGACTGACATTCCGTCCTGCGACGGCGAGCGTATTCGAACCGCGGGTCGGCTTCATATTTTACGGTGATCGCAACAATATCCGGCTCGATATCGGAAGCGGAATAGATTTGCTTTCGCGCAAATACCGTAACGGCTATCTCGCCTTCGGTGCCGAGTTCTTCACGTTCACACTACTGGAAAGCTGGGAAAACATGCACTTTCCGGTAATCGCTTCCGATTACTTTTTCGGAGTTAATCTCTCCTATAGTCAGCCAATCGGAGATGCTGTATTATCGGGACGATTCCGGTTTACACACGTCAGCGCGCATTTTGTTGACGGACATTACGATATGGAGGCGGAAGAATGGCGCGATGGGCGCGAACCGATTGTATACAGCAGGGAATTTTTTGAGTTAATCGCATCATATCAACAGAACGGTTCAATCATTCACCGGTGGTACGGAGGACCGCAATATATTATTAACATTACACCGGGATGGCCCGGACAATTTGCGTTTCAGGGCGGGTATGAAATCTTTCTTCCCACAAACCGGGAATTCATCACGCCGTATGCCGCATACGATCTGCGACTGGTAGAAATCGGAGATTGGAATGTCAATCATTCAATTCAAGCAGGATTGAAATTCGGGCACCGGTTCGGTCGCGGACTCGATTTGTTTGTCTATTATTACAACGGGTTCAATGTTCACGGCGAATTGTTTGACGAAAAGTTAGAGTACTGGGGGTTCGGTTTTAACGTGCAATTATAAAAAAATACCCGGATATACAGTTCCACTAACACGGACTGTATAGGCCGGGTATAATTTGTACGTTAGGCGTCCTCCTACGTGACGACTATCCGCCGCGCGAACGGGACGGCACAATACCGAGACGTTTCAACCGATACCGGAGTGTCTGTTCGGTCATGCCGAGAAACTGCGCCGCTTTCGATTGATTGAAACCGAACCGCTCAAGCGCCCGCTCCACGATACCGCGTTCGATAATATCAAGCGACTTGTTGATCTCGAATTCCTGACCGGTGAGGATGTTGTTGATCATCTTCACGACCTCGGTCTTCTCGTCGGTCAGTTCGGGCGGCAGCGTAAACATGCCGCCTGTTGAAAAGAGCACCGATCTGTCGATGACCGATTTCAACTCGCGGATATTTTCTTTCCACCGTTGGCGAACAAGAACGTCGATTGCGTTGATATCTATAACCGGTTCCTCGATCCCAAGTTCCGAACACGCTTCACGGGTAAAGTGTTCTACAAGCATCGGAACATCTTCCGGATGTTCGCGAAGCGGCGGCACCTCGATACGTTCAAACGATGAGAGTTCATCGGCAAGCTCTTTGAGAATTTTATTCTTCTCGCTCAGCTCTTCCGGATTATCTTTGGCGGTGATGATCAAGCGAACATCGACCTCTTCCTTCTTTGATCCGCCTTCGCGTTTTACCTGCCGCTCTTTGATGAACTTGAGGATCTTCATCTGGTTGCGCAGACTTGCTTCCTCAACTTCCTCAACCAGTACAGTGCCTCCCTGCGACGCCTGGATAATCCCGCGTCTGGATGTATTCGGGTAGCCCGCCGATCCCTGCTCATAGCCAAACAGGACCGAGCCGAGTTCCTTGTCATCGATCACCGCAAGGTTTATCGATGTAAGCGGGACGTTCGGATCGCCGTCTGTCTGCTCTGTGTGTATGTTTCTTCCGATCGCTCCCTTGCCCACGCCGGCTTCGCCGATGATCAAGACATCATCATTCCCCTTTGCAAGGCGTTTGATTTGTTTGATCATGTGCTGCACAACTTTACTTTTACCGATGATCGGATACTCGAGTTGTTGCCCCCCGGTCGTTGCGCCTTTCTTTGATGTACTTTTTGATTTAGCCATGGGTTTTATGATTTATTATTTAAGATTTATTATTTATTGTTTTGAGTAAGATTTTATTCTGAATAGCCACCATAAGAATTTTCTCCATGCGCTTGCTTCACTATCTTTTTGCTTTTCCTGGTGCAAGTAAGCGGCCCACAAGCGTTTGCGAGTTAAAAATATAAGATAAAACAAAATTATCAACCCAATCGCGCCAACGAGTAATGCGTTCAGGGTTAGAAACCAACTGGTGTTCATAAAATTCGCCTTGTACCGAAGAAATAAATCGTAATCGTAACCCGAAGAATAAGGTCAGCAACGCTAACACTCCAAATGTAAGATACTGACCTAATACAAAAAATTCCGCAAATGTTGTTAATTCAACACTGCGCACATACGCCCATGAATGAAGCGATTCTAAAGATACTAAAATAAGAAATAAAAACATAATTTTTTCAATATAGGCGCCCTG
>PWJF01000294.1 GCA_003560935.1 Ignavibacteriales bacterium | reverse complement strand
CGCCGAAGGCCAGAAGCCGCGGGCTTTCCCGGGTGAGAAAAGAGGGCAGGCGGGGGGCAGGCCAGGATTGCCGGTGGTCAACGGACAACATCTAATCATCGCTTCCCTGAATTTCATCCAGCCGGTCAAGAAGGAGCTTTTCCCGGGCGTCGAATTCAGCTTCGGTGATCTTTCCTGTCTCCAGCATCATATAGAGCTCGGACAACTGTGCAGTGAGCATATCGGACTCCCGGGCCGTTTCCTGCAGGGCTGCGTTATGGATCTCCCGGAAGAGCCATACAAGGCTTTTTGCGGGGAACAACAGGATATCATCCACTATCAGCACGTTTACTCCTGCGGTGCGGACCATACGGATTTTGCAGCCGGCCCGACGTCCGCTTGGAATGCAGATTCTGTCAAGCTTTATGACCAATCCAGGCAGGTGCCGGGAGAGTCGGCCCCTGGGCCGACTTCAAGCGGCCGATACCTCGGATTTGTTATCTGATAAGCTCAGATCTTAAGGTCAATGTTCACGAAATTGTGCGGGGCCCAGGGCCCGCTGTAGTCAAAGGCGAAATTGTTATCAAACTGATTGGCCGCCGCAAAGATGCCTTCTTCGAACCTCTCTATGCCCCGGCGGTCCACCAGACAGGCCAGGTTCATGACCTCGCTTTCTCTGGCGCACTTGTTGGCTTTGATCTCGTGACAATATTCCGAGAGCACCTCTGAGACCTGCCGGGTATAAGCCTCTCTGTCCTCGTTCAGCAGACGTTCGAAGGTTCTGCCAAGCTCAATTTTCTGCTCCTGGGTGGGGTTGTGATGGATCCAGAAAAAACGGTCTCTGAGTTCCTTGAGCTGAGGATGGGTGATGACAAAATAATCAAAGATATTGGGAACGTCCCAAATCACTTTGAGTCCCATTTCAACCTTGTTCGAGACCCGCCGGGTGTGTTTCAGAAACTCCCGGCGGTATTTGTCCAGGATCTTTTTAACCGCACTGCCGTTTTCCGCAATAATGCCGAAGGCCATGGGCAAAGGCGTTGCTGTTTCCATAAGACGTGCAAGCACACCGTGATGCGCGGCCAGGTGCCGCCGCTCCGGCCTGATCCTTTTGTCCGGCGGCACCTTGCTTACTATGGCTGCAATATTTCCCGCGGCAATGGCGTATACATCGCCTCGGTCGATTCCCAGACCTTTGAAACGCATCTCCTGCGGATCATCAATGGCCATTATTGCATACAGATATTGTCCGCTTCCCATTGCATGTACCCCCGGTATCCGGTTTCCATCCGGAATTAAAGAATTGACGGATTACCTGGATTTGATCCTTTTTTGCTTCTTGAGCCAGATCCGTCTCTTTTCTCTCCATCTTTGCCTGCTTTGTTCGTATCTTATCCGCCCGTGATCAACAATTGTCTGCGAGACCGAAGTCGAATGCCGGCATGAGCGAAAGCCAGCTATTGTACGGCTGGTCCCGACCTGGTCTGATCCTTTCAGGATTATCATGAGGGATTCCTCATTCCATGCTTGCTGATCGAAAATGGGGTCAATACTTCAGGGTGAAGCTTTTCACGGCTTCATTAGTCCCTGTGCCTTTTTCCGGCAGATGGTTTTTCCTGTCGGGTTTAAGCGATTCTTTTGCATTGAGCTCAAGAGACCTGAGGATATTCTGCTTTTCCTCTTCAATCTCCTTATGTCTCTCGTCAATGGTGCGCACGCGCCTGAGTGCGCTTTCCCTTTCCTGGGTGCGGCGGGCCTTTTCCATCTCAAGAACGCACAGCCTCATATGGGCCTCGTGCGGTTTCAGGGTGCGGTCCACAGAGCCTGAATGCGTCCGGATATTCGCGACCCCCTTAATGTTTTTCCTGGAAACAGCCATGATCCCCCCCGCTTTTTTCCTAATTAACTATTCATTATTCAAGCTCGGCCGGTACGACGCCTCAGCGCCTGCCGAGCCCGGATATGACCTCGTCCACCTTTTCAGGCATGATCGATTCGCCCTCGCGGGTTACCTTTGCGGAATTGACATTGAGCACATCCTTGCAGACCATCCTGAAAACAGGATCAGTGGGCCTGGCCCTGACATCCATGTGCGCCAGGATGCGGGCTATGGCAATGGACGCCCGGATGGTCGGCCGGTGGTTTTTCACCCCTACTCCCCGCAGTCTCCGGACAATATCCACTATAATCTCGGCGTCCTCCCGGGGCAGGCCTGATCTGGACATGGTGATGCCGATCTCGCTTTCTTTGTCAAAGTGTCCGAGACTGATAGTGATCAGCCGGTCCATCAGGGCGTCCTGGGTCTTATGGACGCCCGCGTATTCCTCGGGATTGGAGGTGAATACGGCCCTGAAGTCCGGATGGACCTTCAGGTATCCTTCTCCGGCCCGCCTGAGCCCGGGAAGGTTGAGAATACCTTCCTCCAGAACGCTCAATAGGGCGTTGTTGGCCTCCGGCCTTGAACGGGTGAACTCGTCATAGATAAGGATATAGCCCCTTTGACATGCCGTGGTCAGCCGATTGTCGGTCCAAAGCGTATTCATGCGTTCTTCGCTTTTGACCACGGAATGGATATAATTGTCCACAAGCTTATATCTGCGGTATCCCGAGTCCTTTCCCACCAGGTCGGAGCTGCCGAACTCATCGTCGCCGTGAATAAGGGTCACCGGCCGGTTGATCTGGGAGGCCACATGAAAGGCAAGGGTGGTTTTGCCGGTTCCTGCGGAGCCGGAAAAGTGAATCGGATACCCCGCCCGGATATAGGCCATGGCCCGTCTGGTGAGATCCTCGATATAAGGGGTGACCAGAAAATAATCGCTTGGTTCGAGCTGGACATGGTCGCCAGGACAGGTCACCCGTTTAAAGTAATCAGAAGCAACGCTGCTTTTGTCGTTCATCGGCATGTCCCCATACCCTTGAGGGGCTGTTATTTTGTTCATATCGGGGCGGAAATTGCCGCTGCAAAGCACCTGATATCAGCAGTGAGATCAGGGACTTTGCACTCTAAACGCTCCCTTGGCGCAACAAGCGGTCATCAATCAGCAATTAACGGTTCACTCCTTTTTTGAGACCAGGTCTTTGGCCGTTTGGATCCATTTATCGAAGTCAGGCTGCCTGCCTTTCTCTTTAATGGCCTTGCGCAAGGTTTCCACAGGGCTCCGGGCAAGCTGCTCAAAGGTATAAATGCCGGCCTCGTTCAAATGCCTGGCCCTGCTGGGACCTATCTCCGGGATCAGGGTCAGGTCGTCAGGCACGATTTCTTTTTTTTTCAGGACCGGCTCGGCTTCTTCCTCCTTCTTCCCGGCGGCGGCCAACCCTGTCTCTGTTTCCGGAACAGCCGGTTTTTCTTCTTCAACGATCCTTTCAGCCTCAGGGGCCTTTTCCTCAAGTTTGGCTTCCGGTCTTTCCGGTTCTTCTTCAATCTTTTTTTCCGGAGCGGGTTCCGGGGGTCCGGGCGCGGCAGCGGGAGCAGCAGGACTGCGCCATATCCGCCCGGCCTGATGGAAATCCCCGGAAAGCCTGCGCAGAAGGTCGCCGGTTTCCTGCCTCAGACCGGCCATATTTTGCGAAAGTTCAACAATAAAGTCCTTTCGCCCGAGTCTGTCCGCCCTGGCCTTTTCCAGGCGGGCTGCTGTAAAATCCTTCTGCATGCTCCGGAGATCACGTTTTGTATCCGCCACAAAGCGCCTGGTGTTCGAAAGGCAGTCCGCAAGCATGGTCTTTGTTTCCTTTGTCCTTTCCTGGCGGGCTGAGTCGAATCCGGAAAGCATTTCCCTGATTTCCCTCCGCAGATCCGAGATGAATCCGTTGAGACTGGCCCTGGTTTCCCTGGACATGTTCATCCGGTCCCCCTCAAGGCCCTTTAACAATTTATCCACTGCGTTCTTGAGTTCATGGACCGCCTGCTTTGTGTTTGAAACGCAATCCAAAAGCTCTGCTTTTTTCCCTGCGGCCATCCTGGAGCGGTGGGCTCCAAATTCATTTATCATTTCATTTACCTGCGTTCTGAGCCCCGAGGCAAAAAAGACAAGAGCCGCCTTGTCGCTTCCGGCCTTTTCAGCGCGCTGCCTGCTGAAATCGTTGATCATTGCCGCGGCATGGCGTCTGGTCTCATTCACGGAATTTTTCAGCTCACCAATAAACGACACCCGCGCCCCGCGCAAGGAAACGATCTCGTCCCTGATACGCAGCATATCCTGGGCAAAACTGTCCATGGTATTCCTCCTTTCCTAGTTTTCCAAGGTTTTCAGGTTTCAGGGTTCATGATTCCAGGGAAGCATGAACCTTGAAAACAAAAAACCACAGCTTTTCTCCGGACGTATTTTCCATGAAGGCCCGCAAGCAGGCCTTCACGGAAAAATGCCTCATGCCCGGCATCCGGTTACGCCGGGGCCGCGGCTGTAGCGGTCAGCCCGATGGCTTCAGCGTACTTCAGGTAGGTCTCGACCGAAGCAATGACCACCCGGGCTTCCACTGACAGAAGTTCGATCCCGACCAGAGACACCTTGACCCAGGCGTCAACAACGATGCCCTTGTCCAGGATGCGGTCCACAACCTCTGCCAAGCTGGAAGAATCCGTCGACTTTGCTACCTTTGCCATTTTTAAATCCTCCTTTGCAATTTGGGTTAAAACACAAAAAAATCCTCCGCATGCGTATTTATTTCTCTCATGCAAGGGATACGCCATTCAGGGTATCGGTTAATTTTCCAGGGAGTTGAAGCCTGTTGATTGTCCCCACGCTCTGCGTGGGGACATGCCCGGGACGCTCTGCGTCCAAAAATGACCGCAGGAGCGGTCGGGCTACGTTCCCACGCAGAGCGTGGGAACGATAAACGCAGAGCGTGGGAACGATAAACGCAGAGCGTGGGAACGATAAAAGTGGGTGCCGGACGAGGTACGTGGGGAGCAGCGGACAGGGACCTGTACGGGACCAGGCTGATGCGGGCGGGGGTGGATTGGTTTCCATGGAACCTGCTCCATAAAACAATGGAGCAGGTTCCACTGCCCTCAGGGTCGATCAAAGGAATTGTTCAACCACCCTTGCAATCTCTGTATGGTCAAAGGGTTTGTCTATAAAACCCAAAATCAGGCCTTTCTCCAGGGCTTCCCGGATCTCCCTGTCATCCCTGTAGAAATACCCGGACACGATCACGATCCGGGCCAGGGGATCGATCTCCATGATCCTGGCCGCCAGGTCCAGGCCTTCCATGTCCGAGAGCTTGGCGTCCAAAAAGACCAGGGGAAAATGCTCTCCCCGGATGCAGAAAAGGGCCTCTTCCCCGGCCAGTACGGATTTTACGGGACATCCTTTTTTCCCCAGGACATGCGTCAGGGCCCAGCACAT